>DATMPD010000048.1:0-8736 GCA_035567955.1 Edaphobacter sp. | reverse complement strand
CGTTCTGTGGCTAGGCCCGCGGCCTGAGGGATGTTGATGTAGGCGGTGTTCCATCCGTTGGTCTGCATGCGCAGTGAGGTGTGGGCGTCTTCGGTTACGGTTTCGACGGCCATGCCTCCGATCTCGTCGAGCGCGGAACGCCGGAGCACGGCGCAGGAGCCGCAGAAGAAGGTGGCGTTCCAGAAGTCGTTGCCGTCCTGCACGACTCCGTAGAAGAGCTCGCCTTCGTTGGGGATCTTGCGGAACTGATCCAGGTTGCGCTCGAAGGGATCGGGCGAATAGAAGTGGTGCGGGGTTTGCAGCATGCCCAGTTTGCTGTCGCGCAGGAACCAGCCTAGGGTGATCTGGAGGAAGCTGCGGGTGGGGACGTGGTCGCAGTCGAAGATGGCGAGGTAGGGCGCGCTGAGACGAGGGAGGGCGGAGTTGATGTTGCCGGCCTTGGCGTGTTCATTGTCATCGCGGGTCATGTAGCCGATGCCGGCTTCTTCGGCGAAGTTGCGGAACTCTTCACGCTTGCCGTCGTCGAGGATGTAGACGTGGAGCCTGTCGGAGGGCCAGTCGATGTTCATGGCGGCGAGGGCGGTGTACTTCACGACGCTGAGCGGCTCGTTGTAGGTGGGGATGAGGAGATCGACGGCGGGCCACAGGTCGGTGTCGTCGGGTAAAGGTACAGGCGTGCGGCGCAGGGGCCAGAGGGTCTGCAAGTAGCCGAGGAAGAGGATGAGGAAGGCGTAGGTCTCGGCGAAGAGCAGGAGCGCGATGAAGAAGGCGTCGAGCATGCTCCAGACAGAGCCGGGATCGAGCAAGAATCTGCCCGCGGATGCGAATCTCCAGTATCCGTAGCGAAAGGTGGAAAACATGGAGACGAGCATTACGGTGAGCGTGACGAGATAGGAGCTGGAGCTGCGGTCGAGCCAGATGACCAGGGCGATGGTGAGGATGCCGAGGACGATCTGCTGGGGCCAGGTGAGCTCGAGGATGCCGGTGAAGCAGAGCAGCAGGGTTCCGCTGAGGAGAATGAGGAACCGAATTGCTTTGAAGAAGATGTTGTCACCGGACTCAAATTGCTTGAGGAGCGGCGACGAGATCATCTTTCACTCCACCGCACGTTGCGGAAACCTGCGGTGGCGGGTGCGGCGACGGTGCGGAGCCATGTCGCCAGGTTGAGATAGTCTTCGGCTACCGGCGCGTCGGGGGCGTAGTCGACTACGGTCATGCCTTCGGCGAGGGCTTCGCTGACGGCGGGGGCGCGGCGGATGACGAAGGGCAGGAGACGTTCGCCGAGCTGGCGGCGCATCACTTCGCGGACATCGAGGTGCAGCGGGAGCGAGGTGTCGAACTGGTTGAGGACGTAGAAAGGCTGCAGGGGACGGCCGTCGCCGTCGTTGGCTCCGCTAAAAAACTTTTCGACGGTTTGCAGGCTGATGACGGAGTTCATATCAGGCGCTACGGGAACGAGGATGGTCGGGTTCATCCGCGAGAGGCGGCGGACGATCCAGCTGGAACTGACGGTGAGGTCGAGCAGGATGCGGTGCGTACCGCGACTGTTGTTGATGATCTCCTCGGCGAGCTGCTCCTGTGCGGCTGCGTCGTTTGCTTTCTGGTCGACGTCGTAGCTGACGAGATAGATGGGCGCGTCAGTGCTGCCGCTGGGCGGCGAGAAGGTGCGGACAGTGCCCTGGCGGAGTTCGCTGGCGCCGAAGTAGAACGGCAGGAGGCCGTGGGAGGTGGTGTCGGTGAGGAGAACTTTTTCTCCCATGGAGGAGAGCGCGCGGCCTACGGTGGCCACGAGACTGGTTTTGCCGACGCCGCCGGCGAGGGAGAAGACAGCGAGGATCGGCGTGCGGGTTTCCTTTTGGCGGATGGGCGCAGCTTCGGGTTGGTCCTGGCCCTCCTGACCGGGCTGCTCGAAGACGCCCTTGAGAGCGAACCAGCGTGCGGCGACGCGTTCGCGGGAGTGCTGCAAGGTGTCGGCTACCGACGACTGGACGGGCGACGACGGCGAGGGAAGAGGCTTGGGTGTGATCTGCGGCCCGGACGGAGCGTAGAGCCAAGCGGGGCCGGCGGGATCGGACGGCCGCTGTGAGAGGGTCGAGTCGGAGGCAGGCTCTGACGTGGTGCGACGCTCGGGGAAGCCCTGAGACTGTTGGTAGTCGAAGTCGTCCTGGGCGCGGCGGCCGCGCGTGGAATCGGACGGAACCAGCGCCTGCGAGAACGGCGATACCGGACGCGGGGAAGGGGGCGTGATCCGTGACGAACCGATCGGTCTTGTGGTTTGAGGCTTGGTTGGCGGCAGGATGCCGCTGACCTCGCGATGGGAGTCGTGGGAAGGATCGGCGGGCTGGGGGCGGTCTCCGGAGCGCTCTCCAGAGCTGGGAGGCCATTGGCCGCCGGTGGATGTTGTCGAGGCAGGAGGAGAGTCAGTCTGAGGCGGACGAGCGGCGTGCGGTTGGGGATCTGTGTGACGTTGACCCATGAGCGAAGCCTGGCTTTCAGTGGTGGTGGGAGAAGAAGAAGGACGTGGGGAAAGATTGGGCTGTTCGGCAGCAGGTTTCGTCTCCTGGGAGGCCGCGGATAGGGAAAGGGCGCGGCGCTCGATCGGAGCTGACTGCTGTGGCGAACTAGTGGAAGTGTACTCGGCCTGCATGGCCTCGGAGTCAGGGCCGCGATAGATCTGGCGAACTCCGGAGGCATCGTCGGGATGGTAGCCCTGGGGACGACGCGAGGTGTGGCGGCCCCCAGAACTGTGTCGCGCGGATGGCGCGGGCGCAGGGGTAGATACAAGACCTGGGGATTCGCGGCGCTCGCGATCGCTATTCGAGCCCAATCCGTCCGGCGGGGCAGTCTGCTTCTGCGCTTCCGGCTCGGTCGCGGGCTGCAGCGATGGTTGCGAGTGCACGGGAGTTTGCGGGGTGGAGTAGATGGTGTAGGGATCTGTGATCTGGCCTGGGATATGGTCGGGGATATGGTTCGGAGTTTGAGGTGAAGGCGGCTGAGGTTCTACCAGGGTTCTGCGGCGTATCTCTGAGTCGGCATAGCGAGCGGCTTGTCTCTGGGCGGAGGCATGGGCTTCGGCGATCTCGCGTTCTTCACGGCGTGCGGCGGCTTCGGCGACGGCGGCGGCTTCGGCGCGGCGAGCGGCTTCGACGCGTTCTGCGGCGGCAGTGCGCGCTGCCTCTTCGGCCTCGCGCAGCGCACGGCGCATGGAGGAGTCGGCGTCTTCTGCCTGATGGGTGCGGGCGGCCTGGGCTGCGTGACGTGCGGCTGACTCTGCGGCTGCGGCGGCGGTTTCAGCTTCGGCCTGGGCCAGCAGCGCTTGTTCGCGGACCTGCTCGGCGGCGCGGTGTCTTAACTGGGCGCGATATTCCCGGCGGGAAGCGGAGAAGTCGCGATATTTTGCTCCGTGAAGATTTGCCCAGGAGTAGAGGACGGCTACATCTTCGGGGGTCTCCGCGACTATCGGTTCATCGGTCTTTTCCGTGCTGCGAGAATCCATTTTTCCTGATCCTGTGCCTCTGTTACGGTGTTGGTTTTACTTGAACTGCGCCGGTTCGCTGCCAGTTCAACAAGACATGGTTGCACACGTTATCATGCAATAGCCTGAGGCTACTGTGGGGACTACCTCAAGTCAATGAAAGCGTTGTGCGACTTAAGTGTGACCGCAGATTACAGGTAAAGGCTTTCCAGGCGATGCGCGGATGGGTAAAAGCTTGCGTTGCCGCGGCTTGGCTGGGAAATCGTCGGGGAAATTCCCTCGTCTGAATGTGCTAACTTGGTAGTGTGGTTTGAGAGCGTAGCTCAGTTGGTAGAGCATCGCCCTTTTAAGGCGTTGGTCCTGGGTTCGAGCCCCAGCGCTCTCACCATAAAAACCCAATAAAGACGCGGGTTTTACTCACGCCTCCAAAAACACAACTGAAGCGATCACCCGGAAAAGTGATACAAAAGTGATACTTTTTCCGGGTATCCCTTGCGACTCCTTGCAAGGGATATCGGGCTCGAAGTTCCCCTCTTCGTTCCGTGTTCTTCACCCCTCAAGAGCAAACGGACTTTTCGGAGTGCATTGCGGGAGCTTCTATGACCCTGCGATCCATCTTCCTCATCGTCTTCCTTGCGCTCACCCCGACGGCCAACGCCCAAACCCGCATCCAGTTCTTCTCTTCGAAGGGTCGGAGCATTCCCGCAAGAGTGCCAGCAAGAAGCGGTCACCCTGGCCCTCTTCTCGGTCAGTATCACTGTTGACAGAGGCCTTGCGATTGCCGGATTAATCTTGGCACTCGTGCTCATCGTTCTCGATAAGGCCGGCAAATTGAGAGGCTCAGTGTTGTTTTGGTTGCTGGCAGTTGCTGCTGCGATGACGCTGCCCCTCGCCTTTAGCGTGCCGTGGGTTGCCGATCAGTCTGGACTCGAACTCTTCGCGCGCAGAATGTTGATGTTCTTCTTTGTGGGAGGCACATAAGTGCGCTTGCAGCAAGCAACAACCGCCTGCACTGGTACCTAACGTTCTTGCGATTGTCCTGCTGGAGTGGTTCGATAGCAGCAGTAGCGCTCGCTCCTTTCGTAAACTAGAGCCATGAAGAAGACCCGTTCGCCGCTATACGTGACCACCCTCATCGCGGGAGCCTTCTTCATGGAAATTTAGACGGCACCATCATCGCCACTGCCCTCCCGCAGATAGCGAGCAGCTTCCACGTGGGTGCCGTCAACCTCAACATCGGCATGACGGCTTATCTGCTCACGCTCGCCGTCTTCATCCCGATCAGCGGTTGGGTGGCAGACCGCTTTGGCTCCCGTTCCATCTTCGCCTCAGCAATAGCTACATTTGCGCTGGCTTCCCTGCTCTGCGGCGCGTCCCGCACGCTCATGCAGGTCACACTCATGCGCATTCTGCAAGGCATTGGGGGAGCTATGATGGTGCCCGTCGGCCGTCTGATTGTTCTGCGCAGCACGCCTAAGGAAAAGCTGACCCAGGCTATCGCCTATATCACTTGGCCTGGCCTAACCGCTCTAGTCATCGCTCCTCCCCTCGGCGGCTTCATCACTACCGGATAGCATTGGAGGTGTAAAAGCGAGTGATAGCCAAGTCGAGTCTACGGAATCCGTACATCCGGGAATGCTGTAGTACCGTAAACCATCGCGTGATTCCCACAGCGAACGCGATAGAGGAGTCAGTGGATCTCGCGCATGAGATTTACAATCGCGTCTTTCGTAAGGTGCCTCAACGGCTGGAGCAAAAATGACAATGGGGTCCTAGAGGGATATGGGCACAGACACAAGGGAATCTCTGCGAATCTTCCTTACACAGCAGCTTAGGGATGTCGAGGAGGACATCGAAACGATAGGCAGTTACATATCCTACAACCCGCCTGAAACCTCAGGCGAACTCCTGAAGCTGCGAGAGTTGCAGCGCAAGTATCGTGAGATCGCCGCGAGCATCAAGAGTGAAATCGTCAAGTTGGGATAAGCTTTTTTGGTGTGGAAAAGAGAACCCAATGCCCTGGATACTTTGATCGGGAGGTGGAGGAGATCATTCAGAAGAACTGACCAGTTGTGATTTCTATTGCGCTCTCTGTGACCAACGAGTGAAACCCGTCAACAAAGACGGTCGGCGGGTTCTAAAATTTCACCGCCTGCACTCAACGCCGAAGGTGCCGCAACAGATCCCAATCTACTAGCGTGGACTAACCCTTCTTGCGATGAAGGCCGTCGCTTATCGGCAATACAGACCTTACGGAACAAAGAAAAGCCCTCGAAGAGGGCAATGGAGATTATAGTGCTTCTTGTTGTCCACTCATGGGATGGAGTTGAATAGGTTCCGAAGAGAGTCTGTCGTCCTACTTTTCGGATGAGGGCGGAACTGCGAATACCAGGGTCATGTTCCTCATGTGAATCGACTCGAGGGTTGCGATGCTTCCCTGGGTATTAGTATCCAATCCCTCGTACTTGTTGCTCTCCACGACAAGTTGGGCCGGTACCGTAGCGAGAATCTTGTGATTTTGCATAGACGTAAACGTGACTTGAATGTTGGGTCCGGTCCCTGTCCATGTCACGTCGTAATTACCCGCGGCGAGCTGGGTGGATCCAGCTTTCATCGGTGCGGGGATGTTCACGGTTTCAGAGTTCCTGCTTGCAAATGCGAGGGCAGAAAGGAGTGTGAGCATCATTGCGAAACCAAGAGATCGTTTCATCGGTGTGTCCTCCAACGCCCATAGATTTCCCTTTCGGGTCTGGCATTGAGAGAAGTACACCATGTTCAGTCTCTACTGAACCTTAAGAATTCTTAAGCCTGACCTGAAGAGGAGATCAGCGGTGACAATCATCGTCAATCCGGCATGATCGCTTTGAAAGGCGGAATCCTAATTCGAACGCGCAGACCCGGCAATGCATTCTCCGCAGTGATCGTGCCATGATGCACCTGCACGGCCCGTTTCGCGATCGATAAGCCGAGCCCTGATCCTCCGCCCAGTGCGTCGCGTGCCTCTTCAACCCGAAAGAATGGATCGAATATCCTTGTAAGTGTGTCTTCAGGAACACCCGAACCATAGTCACGAATTGAGATCTCCGCCGCGTTTGAATCTCCAACGAGGCACACATCAATCGTTGATTGTTCCGGCGAATAACGAATCGCATTGCGCATGACATTCTCGATCGCACGCCGCAGCAACTCACGATTGCCGAGAATTTCGGCGGCGGACGAACCATTCAATGCGATACGGCAACCACGAACCTCAGCCTCCAAAGTGCAATCGTGAATAACTTCATCGAGAACCTCTCCGAGACTCACAATCTCTAAAAACTGAGCCTTAGGGTCGCCTTCGACGAGAGTGATCTCCACGATGCCAGCAACAAGCGAGGCGATTCGGTCCACGTCGCGATCTATGCGATCAAACGCCGTGTTGGTGTCCGTGGATGCTCTGCCCAACTTAGCGGCGAACTTTAACCGCGCTAACGGCGATCTGAGTTCATGGGATATGTCCGCCAGGAGTCTTCGCTCACTCACAATCATTCGCTGCAGGCGTTCGGCCATCTCATTGAACGAGCCGCCTAGCTGTCCAATCTCATCCTTCCGTTTGCTGGGCACACGAACAGATAGATTCCCTTGTCCGAAGAGCGCAATAGAGGCTGCTATCCTGCGGATCGGCGACACCACTGCAACCGAGGCCAGCCAGCACAGAACGCCCGTGGCACCGAGCACCAGAAAATAGTACGGGAGAAACGTCCAAATCTGCGGACGGCTAGGCTGTCCTACTGCTGCAAACCAATAGCGGTCGTCCTCGGATCGTTGCGCTGCAACCGAATGGCCACCGGTCCGGATGCGCCATTTGGACGCTGGGTATGGCGGCAGCAGCTCTGACTTATTGCCACCGCCTACGAGATCGATACCATGTGCGTCGAGTAAATAATGATGTGCGCCAGAGAGACGATCGAGGCCTGTCAGGTAGTGTGCCAGCGCCTTCCGCCCGTCGCTGTTCAATATTCGGCTCGCGGTCTCTAGTTGGAGCTCGTCTAAGCGATCATAAACAGGATCGAAATGCTTTCTCTGCAGACGAACGGAGATCTGTTGAAATACGAGGAACGACAGCGACAATGTGCCCGCCATCGCGAGAAAGACGGCGAAATAAAGCGACCTCGTTGGCAACAACCTAAGCCGCTCGCGCAAAGACATAGCCGACTCCCCGAATCGTGCGAATCAGACCTCGACCACTCTCCAGCTTCTTGCGCAAATGGCTTATGTGAACATCGAGGATGCGATCATACGGTGCTGCTTTGCGTTCGAACAGAGCCAGAGTCAATTCGTCTCGCGAGACAACACGTCCTGCAGAGCGCATCAGGATGTCCAGGAGGTCGAACTCCATTTCAGTCAGTTCCGCCCGGGATCCCGCAATCCACACTTCGCGCCTGGTGGCATTAATTCGGATGTCACCGATGGTTACATCTTTGCTACCTTTCGTAGCATCAGTGCGGCGCAATACCGCGCGGATCCGCGCGTGAAGCTCGTCAGGATCGAAAGGTTTCGGAAGATAGTCGTCCGCACCTGCATTCAGTCCAAGAATTCTGTCATGATGTTGGACACGCGCCGTCAAAAGGATTACAGGGACATCTTTTCTGCGCCGCAACTGTTGCAGCACACTGAAGCCATCAATGACAGGGAGCATGACATCGAGAATCACCAAATCATAGGTCCCGCCGGCCGCGCAGGCGAGCCCTCGCCGACCATCATATTCGCAATCCAGGCGATGTCCGGCTCCGGCAAAAAACTCTTTCATCATCCCGCATAACTCTCTATCGTCATCAACGAGCAACAGCGATAGCTGTACGTCTTTTTCCACAGTCTCCATCGGCTCTTAAGTCTCACACGCATCAAAATGCGCGGCGACATACCTTAGCAATTCGATTCGCGGGCCGTCCACCGCCACCTATTCTCAAACGCTCGACATGCTATACAGCGGTGTGACGTAAATGCATGATAACAAAGTAATACGGCGAGGAACAATTCGGGGAATTAGCGGCTCCGAGAACCTTCAAATGGCAAACCCAGGACCGACTTGCTGACTTAAAACGCCTCCCGCGGGCAGCGGGAGACTCGGGCGGGCGGGATCGTCATAGGCAGCCCAAGTGTCGTAGATACACGTGTGGACAATAGCCAGTGCCCGCGCTACCATCGGCGGCCCAATTTTTGAGTCACGCGCGCCCTGGAGGGCGGCGTTGTCCCATTGAATAACAATGTTCGGCGTTTCC
>DATMPD010000047.1:0-6303 GCA_035567955.1 Edaphobacter sp. | reverse complement strand
AACAGTCCGAATGCAATCCAGACCGGGAACGCCGATAGCACCGTCTTCCAAATCCATGGTCGCGGAAAATCGAGCGCAGAAACCTTCAAGAAGTACCTCGAACTATATGCCTGAATAGTGGCAACTTCGAACAATGAAATCCATTCGCTAGCCTAACCGAACAATCTGTTTCTTTGGAAAAAAATCGCTTTGCACATCTGTTTCTTATTGATCGATCGCTTTGATCCTTTATCCCGCGTGTTCGCTGTCTATTCGTTCCTTCCTCAAAGCGGATCTTCATTCTTCACGTCCAACGCAGACCGAAAACTCGGAGTGGTACCGAACGCAACCTAATCCCGTGTCATCCATCCATGCATCTCCATCCAGTTCGCCAGCAATGTCGGATAAATCGCCAGCTCGGGCAGATTCTTCAACCCCTGTGCCATGCCGGTCCCATGCCCGCCGCGTTCAAAGATGTGCAACTCCGCCGGCACGCCGGCTCGCTTCAACGCATCGTAAAGTGCTGTTGAGTTCATCGAATTCACCGTCTGGTCCGCCGTAGTCGAAAAGATGAAACAGGGCGAGGTATCCTTCGTTACAAATTTCACCACGGAGACCTCGTCCAGCATCGCCTGAGTCGGATGGTCTCCCAGCAGCCCCTCCATGTTCGTCTTACGCGGAATCGCCTCGTCCATACTGAATCGCCCGTACGACACAATCACAAAGTCCGGACGGTCGCTCACCCGTTCGATCGGATCCGAAGCCCCCGCCACGCCGCTATCGTGCACCGTTGCCAGATACGCCGCCAGATGCCCTCCCGCCGAAAAGCCCCACAGCCCAATCCGGTCTTTAGCCACATCCAGCTCCGCCGCATGGCTGCGCACGTACCGCATCGCCCGTGCGCCATCCAGCATCGGAGAAGGGAAGTGGTATCGCGGCCCCAGGCGATACTCCAGCACAAAGGCAGTCACTCCATGCTCGTTCAGCCAACGCGCCTCCGCGCCGCCTTCTTTCTCAATCGCCAGATGGGTGTACCCCCCTCCCGGCATCACGATCACCGCTGTGTGAATTCCGCTGCCGGTCGCCGGATAGAAATACATTCTTGGCACATCGCCATCACCGTTCCCCAGCGCACCCGGAGCTCCGTTCGGCCAGAGCACCACCGTCTTCGCAAATCCTGTTGGAGGCTTCGTCACCGTAGCAGGCGGCGCCGTCCCGGCAATAGAGGCAGTTGCGGCAGCCGGTGCGCACCCAACGCAAAAACACGCGCAGATACATCCCGCTGCCAGCAAAAGAAGTTGTCTCATCGTGCCGCCAGCATACCTCCTCCAGGCCCAACCCCGCAGCAAAAATGTAACTGGACCGCAGAAATCGCCAGAGGGAAGCGGTCCCATCGGCCGAATCGCTCTTACTTGTTTAGCTCCCGGAGTCATAATTCCATCTCTTGTCGGCACGGAATGGGATGCAAACAAAACCGCCACTGAAACCCCGCCCATCCAACGTCGTCTAACTCCCTATGATCGTTCTCCGCTCGCTCCGGCCTGTCCTTCTGGCCAGCGTTCTGTTTTCGCCTTGCCTCCTCGCGCAACAAAAGCCCTCCACGCCCGATCAGACCCCCGCCTCCACCGCCCCCACCATCGCCGTCGACGCCCGCCTCGTCAACCTTCCCGTCGTCGTCCGCGACAAGAAGGGAGCCCTTATCCAGAATCTTACCAAGGACGATTTCATCCTTCAGGTCGACGATAAGCCCCAGACCATTCGTTACTTCGACAAGGACACCAATCTTCCCCTGACCCTGGGTCTGCTGGTCGACACAAGTCTGTCGCAACGCGAAGTCATCGACGAGGAACGCAGCGCCAGCAGCGTCTTCCTTGACCAGATGCTCACCACGCCAAAGGACAGAGCCTTCATCATGCAGTTCGCCGCCGAGACGGAGCTCCTGCAGGACCTCACCTCGTCCCGCCCCCTGCTTCAGGCCGCCCTGAAGGAGATCGACACCCCCAGCAAAGACTCCGGCTCCTCCAATGACGGCAGCGCTCCCCGCCGCCCCCGCGGTGGAGGAGGCACCGTTCTCTACGACGCCCTCTTCCTTGCCTCCGATGAGCTCATGAGCAAACAAACCGGCCGCAAAGCCCTCATCATCCTCTCCGACGGAGGTGACCGCGGCAGCAGAGAGAATCTCGCCAAATCCATCGAAGCGGCCCAGCGCGCCGACACCATCATCTACGCCATTTACTTCAAAGGCGAACCGCCCCACCAGGATTATCCCCACAATCGCGGTGGCGGCGGCTATCCCGGTGGCGGTGGCGGAGGCTACCCCGGTGGTGGCTACCCAGGCGGCGGCTATCCCGGAGGTGGCTACCCGGGCGGCGGTTATCCCGGAGGAGGCTACCCCGGGGGTGGCTATCCGGGCGGTGGCAACGGCGGAGGCAACAATGGAGGCAACTATCCCACCGGTTCAGGCCACATCGATGGCAAAAAGAACCTCGAGCGCATGGCCCAGGAGACCGGAGGCCGCTTCTTCGAGGTCAAAAAGAATCAGAACGTAGCCCAGATCTACAACGAAATCGCTGAAGAGCTGCGCGCGCAATACCGTCTCGGCTACACACCCACCCAGGACGCCGCCTCCAACGGCTACCACCGGATCGAGCTCACTCTTCGCCAAAAAGGCCTCCTCATCCAGACCCGCGACGGTTACTACACTGGAAAGTAGTTCCGCCTTCAACAACATAGTTTTGCGTCGTGCCCCAATCTTCATGCATCATCATCAGTAGCGGCCCTCGCTTTAGCCAGTGTCGCCGCATAGTCTCGTCTCAATGAAATCGAATAAGGTCCAATCCATGCCATCCATGATCTCCTCAATGCCCTCCTCAATGATCACGAAATCCCGAAATTCGCTTTTCCCGGCCCTGGCCTTCACTCTCATGGCACTGACCCTCACGTCCCAGCCGCAAGCCGCTGCGCAGATCATCGACAAGGTCAACAAAAACCTCTACTCCGAGACCGCGAATCCGACCGCCGACATAGCCGCCGCTCTCGCCCGTGCCCGCCGCGAACACAAGCGCGTCCTCCTCGACTTCGGCGGCAACTGGTGCGGTGACTGCCAGCTTCTCGATATCTACTATCACCAGAGCCCCAACGCCGAACTCCTCGCCAAAAATTTCATCCTCGTCCACATCAACATTGGTCACATGGACAAGAACGTCGATGTCGCGAAGAAGTACAAAGTGCCCATCGCCAAAGGCGTTCCCGCTCTCGCCGTGATCGACGCGAACGGCAATCTCCTCTACTCCGAACGCGAGAAGGAGTTCGAGCACACCAGCCCTGAAGCCATCAACGCTTTCCTCAACCGCTGGAAGCCGGACAACAAAGCCGCTCCAATCAAGAAATCGTAAGGAAGGTTTCCTCCATGCTCTTTGACTTCACCATCGCGCGCACTCCACATGCTTCACCTTCGGTATCCCCGAATCGTCGCGCTGCTCTTCTGTCAGCCATCACCCTCCTCACGTTGGCTGCTTCCGGAACCATCCTCGGATGCAAGAGCAACCAGCCCGCCCCCGAACCAGTGGCCGTCCTCGCCTCAACTCCGGCACCCCGCCAGCCAGTCACGCCCCCCCCGGCAGTCAAAAAACATCTCTACTCCGCCGAGGCTGATCCCAAAGCCGAAATCGCGTCGGCTCTCAAACAAGCCAGCCTCGAGCACAAGCGAGTCATCCTCGACTTCGGCGGCGACTGGTGCGGCGACTGCCAGGTTCTCGACATCTACTTCCACCAAAGCCCAAACCTGGAACTCCTCGACAACAACTTCCTCTTAGTCCACGTAGACATCGGCCGCTTCGACAAGAACCTCGACATCCCCGAAAAGTACAACATCCCCCTCAAAAAAGGTGTTCCCGCCCTCGCTGTTCTCGACGCTAACGGCAAGCTCCTCTACTCCCAGCAGGCCGCCGAATTCGGAGACATGCGCTACATGTACGCCGCCTCCGTCACCGACTTCCTCAACCGGTGGAAGGCTTAGTCCTGCCTCCTCCCAAACCGCGGGCAGATCCCATGAGAAGACTCCTGCGACTTCCGCGTGTCCTGCACGGCACTCTGCTTCGCGCAGCACGGCACGACTGTCTCAACCTCGCCCAGTCCACCGCCTACTCCGCCATGGTCTCCCTCTTCCCAGCCCTCATCGCCGCCGCCGCGGTCGTCAGCCTGCTTCCCGATACCGCCCCACTCCGCTTCCAGCTCTCCACCTTCTTCGACCGCATCCTACCCCCCGATGTCAGCCCCCTCCTCGAAGGCTACTTCGTCGATTCACCGCATCACGCCAGGTCCACCCACGCCCTCATCGGTGCCTTTGTCGTCAGCCTCATTGGAGCCTCCAGCGTCCTCGCCACTCTTATGGAAGGCGTTCGCCGCGCCAACGATCTCCCCACCGACTGCTGGAGCTTCTGGCAACGCCGCAGCCGCGCTCTCCTCCTCGTCCCTCTCTCGCTCTTGCCCTTCCTCCTCGCGACTAACCTCGTGGTCTTCGGCCAGTTCTTCACCACGTGGATATCGCTGCACCTCATTCCCTCCGCTCGCACTCCGTTCTACACCGTCGCTCTGCTCATCCGGTGGGCCGTCGCTCTCACCGCCAGCGTTGTCATCGTCGCTCTCATCTACCACCTCGGAACCCCCATGAAACAGTCCTGGAGGCGCGTTGTGCCCGGCGCCGTCGTCTCCACCGTCATGTGGTTCGCCTCCACCCTCATCTTCGGCTGGTACGTCACCCGCTTTGCCAACTACTCCCAGGTCTACGGCTCTCTCGGCGCCGGCATCGCCCTGCTCTTCTGGCTCTATATCATCTCGCTCAGTGTCCTCTGCGGAGCCGAGTTCAACACCGAATTCCACGCCCGTCTTTCCCACCCACATGCAACTCATTCCAAGCCGTCACCCCCAAACAGCCTTCCGCCCGTTTAGAATTGCCACGGCAGTTAAAACTCAAGGTCATACCATCCGTAACTCGCGATGGTGAGAAAGTTTCCGCAAAAGCGACTCATGAAGACTTCATTAAACCCAACTCCGAACATTATTCCTTTTGCCGCCATGGAACGTTCCCGTCGCGCCAAGATCGTCGCCACCCTTGGCCCTGCCTCCAGCACCCCTGAAATCTTCCGTCAGCTCGTCCGCGCGGGCCTCGACGTCGCCCGTCTCAACTTCTCTCACGGCACCCACGCGCAAAAAGCCGACCTCATCCGTATGGTTCGCACCATCGCGAAGGAGGAGCGCAAGCCCATCTGCATCCTTGCCGATCTCCAGGGCCCCAAGATCCGCACCGGCAAGCTCAAGGGCCACAAGCCCGTCCAACTGATCGCCGGCAAGCGCCTCACCATCACCCCGCGTGAGATCGAAGGCACCGCCGCTCTCGTCGGCACCACGTTCAAAACCCTCGCCGAGAACCTCGAAGCCGGCTCCCGCATCCTCCTCTCGGACGGCCTCATCGAGCTCCGCGTCGAGTCCGTCAAAGGCGGCGACGTCACCTGCGTCATCATCAACGGCGGCATGCTCGGCGAAAACAAAGGCATCAACCTCCCCGGCATCGCCGTCAACGTCCCCTCACTCACCGAGAAAGACGAGGAAGACCTCCGCTTCGCCATCAGCCAGGGCGTCGACACCGTAGCCGTCTCCTTCGTCCGCACCGCCGCCGACATCCGCCACGTCAAGGACCGTCTCGCCGCTCTCAGATCCGACGCCTGGATCGTCGCCAAGCTCGAAAAGCCCCAGGCCATCGAACACCTCGATAGCATCCTCGAGATCACCGACGCCATCATGGTCGCCCGCGGCGATCTAGGCGTCGAGGTTCCCCCCGAAAAAGTTCCCGCCCTGCAAAAGCACATCATTCGCCGTGCAGCCGAGTATCGCAAGCCCGTCATCACCGCCACCCAGATGCTCGAATCCATGATCGACAACCCGCGCCCCACCCGCGCCGAAGCCTCCGACGTCGCCAACGCCATCTACGACGGCACTGACTCCGTCATGCTCTCCGCCGAATCCGCCGCAGGCAAGTATCCCGTCGAAGCCGTCGCCATGATGGCAAAAATCATCACCGAGACCGAGCATCAGATCCGCATCGATCCCCCACCCGCGCTAGGCCACCACCCCAGCGTTCGTCTCTCCGTCGCCGAAACCATCTGCGAGTGCATGTCCCACGCCGCCGACGACCTCGACGTAGCCGCCATCGCCATCTTCACCGAATCCGGCGCCACCGTCCGCCTCCTGTCCAAGTACCACCCGGACCCGCCCATCTTCGCCCTTTCCCCCTTCGAGCAGGTCATCAACCGCTGCATGCTCCTG
>DATMPD010000046.1:0-6884 GCA_035567955.1 Edaphobacter sp. | reverse complement strand
GATTCGATCCGCTACAGTGGGAATTCCCAGACTTCTTTCTCCACCACTCTTCTTCGGTATCTTCACTGTCCTGACTGGTGGTGGAAAGTAGCTGCCCGATGCCATTCGATTCCAGATCTTGTAAAGATTCTTCTTCAGCTTTGATCCGCAACGCCGAACCCGTACCTGAGAACGATGTTGCTGACGCTCGGGAGAAATATCTCGCTCGCCACGAGAATAGCCGCTACTGGGTCGACTTTTCCGATTTCAGCTTCTTCCGGCTCCAGCCCGATCTCTACTACGTTGGTGGCTTTGGAGTGATGGGGATGGGTCGAGGCACACGACTACGAACATGCTGCTCCGGACCCGTTGGCGGAGGCCGCGCCAGGCATCCTCGCGCACATAAACGCTGATCATGTGGATGCGATGATCCTGCTGGCCGGATCGCATGCAGGAATCGAGGCAACCGAGGCGACGATGACCTCGGTCGATCGCTTGGGCTTTTCACTGAAGTTAAAGACAAATGATGAGTTCAAGGGTGCTCGCATCAATTTCCTCCACGAGGTCGCTACCCCGCAGGACACTCGTGCTGTGCTCGTCGAGATGGTACGGCGAGCCAAGGCACGAGGCTGATACTTGCGTTACCCTCAGCAATCTCAGCCTGAAGCCAACTTAGAGTGACAACGTTGTGGATTCTTCCGGTAACCCAAGTCCGATGCCTCCAAAACGCACCTTCGACGTTGAACTCGCCGCCCTTGAAGCGCTTCGCGACGCACCGCCCGAAGCCGCCGAGCCCGAGCTCACAAAGGCCCTCAATCTCCGCAACAACTTTCTCGTCGCAAAGGCCGCCGTGCTGACGCTACACCACCGGCTGACCGGCCTCACGCCAAACCTGGCCGCTTCCTTCCCGCGCTTCCTCGATAACGGCGCAAAATCCGATCCGCAGTGCTGGGCCAAGAATGCCCTCGCAAAAACCCTCGCTGCCTTCGAGTACCAGAAGCCGGAACTGTTCCTCACCGGTATGCGCCACATCCAGCTCGAACCAGTCTGGGGCGGCACAGCCGACATCGCCGGAACGCTACGAGGGACGTGCGCCCTCGCCCTCGTCCAGTGCCGCGAGCTCGACAGCCATCGGCTCCTCATCCACCTCATCCCACTCTTTGCTGACAAGGAACTCCCCGTCCGGGTCGATGCCGTCCGCGCGGTCGTCCAGGTCGGCAGCGACTCCGCTGCGCTGCTCCTCCGCCTTCGCGCCGAGCTCGCCTCCGACGAGCCTGAACTCCTCGGCGCCTGTTACTCCGGTGTTCTCGCGCTCGAAGGCCCCTCCGCCATCCGTTGGGCCGCGCAGTTCCTCACACTCGAGGATGACGCCGCCGCAGAAGCTGCCGTGGCCATAGCCCAGACCCACACACTCGAAGCGTTCCAGCTCCTGCGCACCACTTTTGCCAAGGCCCGGGACTCCTGGTTTGGCACGGCCATTCTCTCGGCTGTAGCCCTCACCCGCCAGCAGGAGGCCACCGACTGGCTCCTCGACCTTATCGCGAACGAACAACGCCACTCCGCCGACGCCCGCGAAGCCCTCTGCCGCTCCGCCCCTTCAGCCGCCACCCTCGACCGCCTCAGACAACTCGGCAAACCCTGCATCGAGGGCTAACGCCAAAATTGATTTCGTCAGCCGCGGGGTAGGGGTTAGACCCAATGTTGCTGTCTACACGGCGTTCTGATTCGAAGTTGCTGATAACCCGACTTGCAGGCTCGAAGGGATGTGTAGCTGAAGCGGTCGGTGAGGATTTGCTAAGAGGAGCAGACAGCATTGCATCCAGTCCATCGCTTTCCAGGGAGGACATCACCATCTTTGCTGTTACTGCTGGAAATCAAGTCCGGCCCACCCTGTAACCGTGGCTGGAACGGGAGAGCCGGACCCACGAGGGAAAGACCACTGTTACATGGTGTGACCCGCAGAGAGAATGTAAGCGACGAAGAGGAAAATGAACAGGAAATAAAGTCCCTCATTGCGCAAGCGCAATGTTCCATTGTTGGCACCCGGTGTATACTCGCCGCCTCACACGTTATACGCAGAGTCTGGATCCCTATTCGAGGACGCCGTCGCTCGGGCCGCGCTTTTTCGCCGACGATCTTCGTGAAAATAACGTTCGGCTTAAACTCCGGACCTTCAAATGTCGGGACGCCACGTCCCGTCTTGTACCAAGGAGGTAATCCATGAGACTGAATCTAAGAGGAGTAGTGTGCCAGTGCATCCTTGCAATGGGAGTTGCGGCAACGCTGGTAACGTCCGCGTCCGCTCAGGGTGGAAATATCCGTAGCATCACGTTCTATACCGTCAAGCCGGACCGCGTCGGGGATTTTTATGCTGAAATCACGGCATACAACGCAATGAAGGCTAAAGGCGGGTCGACTGAATATGCCTCCACCTGGGCTTCGCTGACCGGTCCCCGTGTGTTTGCGCTCGTTGTTAACTACAACAAGTGGGCCGATCTCGATGCGGGAGCTGACCCAAAAATGAAGGAGCAGGCCACAGACCTGGCGCGAATCAGCATGCGGATCACTGATTGTACGGAGAGCTGGCACCGGATCATCGAAGAGGTCAATCCGGATCTCAGCCTGCCGGACAGCGGGAAGATGCCGACGATGATTCGGGTTTTGGTAACGCAGGTCCGCCCCGATAAGGTAAAAGATTATCTTGAGCTGGCGAAGAACGAAGTCATTCCCGGGATTAAGAAGAGCGGATTGAAAGACTACTCGATCGCTCGAGGCCGATTCGGCGAGCCCAATACGGTGATGACTTCCGTGGCGGGATTCAACAACTGGGCGGACCTTGACGGAGGCCTTGGACTTGAGAAGGGGATCGGGAAGGAGGCCTATCAAAGTTACCTGGGCAAGCTCACGCCGCTTATCGTCAGCAGCCAATTTGACGTGTATCGCTTCCGACCCGATCTAAGCTATCTCCCACCGGCCACAGCAAAATGAGAGGACAGGGGAGGCGGGCCGAAACCCGCCTCCTGCCTCTGAACGTAGCCAGGTTTCTATACGTGACGCGAGGTGGGCCTTGCTCGTGCAATCGCCTTCTTGAAGACGCTGTAAGCACTCCGTTTCGGTCGCCGATTGTCTCCCGCGGCGCTCAACCTGCGGGGTTTTCGGAAACTACGACCCGCTAACAAACGAACTTGCCGAGAACCCGGCTCTACGGGATAGTTATACCGGATTGCTGTCACTCGCCCACAATTGACAGCCAGCACCACCGAGCATCAACGTTTCAGAGGAGCCTTGGGGATTGCTCGCTCTCACACGAGTGCGATTTGAGCCCTACCATACGCAACAGTGAGGCGGCAGGTTTTCGGACGCGAGATGCGGCAGGCTCGCGCCCAGCAGCAGCTGCCTGCACAGTTCCTGAAAATCGTGCAGGCTCTTTCACCCAACTCCCTCGCCTAACCCACGACCCCGGCCTTCGGGCTGGGGTTCCACACAGGAGCAATCATGACCGACACCGACCCCGCACCATCAGCCGCCGGACGCGCCCTCCGATCCCTGCGGAAGACTTACGAAGGCCGTCCCCCCGTCTACCACCAGTGTCCCCACTGCGATGGTGACTTCCGGGCCAAGGACATCCGCCACCACCGGGCCCGCTGCGAGAAGAACCCGTCGCGGTACCGTCGCATCCAGGCCGAGCTGTCGAAGTGAGCAAAAACATTCCCCGCGTTAATCGGGGTCGCGGGCCCTCTTTGGGTATTAGCTGTCATGACGCCGAACAGCACCCTATCGCATCCAGCCGCACCTAGACTCCTATACTCGCGCGAGGAAGGAGCCTACCAGCTCTCCATCTCGGTGAGGGCACTCGATTACATGATTGCAAGTAAGAAGATCGGCACGCAGAGGATAGGGTCCCGCATTCTGATCCCCCACGCGGAGCTCGTAAGGTTGGCCACCATCGCACAGATCAAGTCGGTCCTCTAGCTCACCCAGTTGAGGACCTCCATCGCGTCCACGACCTGGGCGGGAGCGAAGTGGGCATACCGCATCGTCGACGCGATCGAGGCATGACCTGCGGCCTCCTGGACGATCTTGTGGTGCACTCCGGCCTGAACCAATCTGCTACAGAAGGTGTGCCGATTATCGTGCCACCTGTAGTCCTCGATACCGGCATCCTCCAGCGCCGCCGCCCACCACTTCTTGTTCTCCGCCTTTGAGAAGACCAAGTCATCAGTCTTATCCTTCCCTGCCCTCTGGTTCACATTTAGATCTCTCAATTTGAGCAACGACTTCTTCACGTCCTCGATGATGAAGGCGTTGCGTGGCTTCCCGTTCTTCGTCATGCGAAGCCTCATGATCTTACGATCGAACTCCACGTCCGGCCAGCGGAGGTTGTACTGCTCGCTCCTCCTCATCCCCGATCGAATCGACACGTCGAACTCGATCATCCGCTCGATCGCTTGCTTGAGCAGCTCGGGGTGTTTCTCCGGGTCACACGCCTCGATGTTCCGAGTGAGCACCGTCCGCAGACTCCGCTCCTCGTCCAGCGACAGGAACCTCTCAACACCGTTGCCGGTGTCCTTGAGGGGGACATCCTCGGCGGGGTTCACGTTGACCAGGCCCTTCCGTTTGCCGTGCTTGTAGAGCATCGAGAAAGTACCGCGCAGCTTGTTGATGGTCGCGTTGGCTAGTTCGCGATCCTCCTGCACACCCGCCAGCCAGTCTTCGATCTCCGGCGCTGTGACCTTGGCAGCCGCCCTTCCCTCGAACGCCTTGCCGATCTCCTCGATGCGGCGAGGTGGGTTCTTTTGATCCCGGTACTCTTCCGGGTGACTCTTGACGTAGGCCAGAAACGCGCTGCAGAGGGTCGCCACGGTCACGACCTCTTCTTTCTCGACCTTCTTCCGCTTCGCGCTGCTCGGCAGCGTCCCTGCGCGTCTGAGCACCCGTGCTTCGTCGACCCAGTCGATGGCCGCTCGGCGATCCAGTCCGAAGCTCTTTCGCACCAGCTTCCCATCGGGTCCCCGGTACCGGCCACACCAATTCCCCGGCTCACGTTCGTAAACACCTGCTACTTTTTTTGGTTTTCGCGGCACTCATCTTCTCCGGAACTTCGCCTCATGGTAGAAGGCTCTGTCCCAGCGTACATTCAAAAGTGATACTTTTGTGATACTTTTTTCCGGTATCCCTTGCGATCCCTTGCGACCGTTATTTCTTCACGGTGTCTGAATAACCATGTAAACATTTGACTTACATCACGCATTGCAATATGTTGCGACTCAGTGCAAACCATAAAAAACGCCTTTTAAGGCGTTGGTCCTGTGTTCGAGCCCCAGCGGTCTCACCATAAAACATTACATTTCAGTGTTTTCCCGGATGTTGGTCTAGGAGGGTGGCTGGCTTTCAGCAGGAAGTACTTCCGGACCCCACGAGCGGCCGTGTCGGAGTTCGTTCCGTAGGTTGAGGAAACTGCGGACGCCGGCGGATCCATGGAAGCCTTCGGAGCGGGCGCGTGTCACTCAACGCGGAGGTGTCGCTCGTCGCACATTCCTATCCCAAGCGCAGAAGATGACTCAGAGGATTTCCCGCGATCTGGGAACGGCTTGTTATCCTCATTTTCCACAGTGCAAGGGTTCTCGGGGCCAAAAAAAAATCTTAGCCTGGGGTGTCACGAGGCAGCCTCGCTGCATCACACAAAATGTCGAGAGGTCGACTGTTGTATTTTCACTGCGCTTCATTGAGCAGTTTTTTGCCGAACTGATCAGCGAAAATATGACGATATCCATCCGTAATTTAGCCAAGAAGGCGCTCAGAATCGATTCGTGGAACTCGGACGAGGACCAGGCACGCCTGGTTAGCGATGCGAAGATTGTCTTCGACGTTGGGGCAAACGTCGGTCAATCCGCAAAGACCTACAGGCGGCTTTATCCGTCGGCTGAGATATGGTCCTTCGAGCCGTTTCCGGTTACCTACCAACAGCTTCGTTCGTCACTGGCCGATGAGAGATTCCATCCTACGGCTCTGGCGCTCTCCGATCAGGTTTCCAAGGCGGAACTTAACATCGGAGAGGTAAGCATCACCAATTCCCTTCTCCGCAGAGAGTCGGATACGGGCAAGGCAATTGAGGTCCAGACGGATACGATCGACCATTTTTGCCGTGAACGCGATATCCCCAGCATCGATATTTTGAAGGTAGATGTTGAGGGCGCCGAGGACCGGGTATTTCGGGGTGCGAGAGAGATGTTCTCCGGCCGCCGCATCCGCTCCGTCTTCGTCGAGGTATACTTCCGGCCGGTGTATCAGGGGATGTCGACGTTCTGGGACCTCAACGCGCAGCTCAACAACTTCGGCTTTGGGCTCTGCGGCCTCTATTCTCTGAATTCAGCTCATGATGGCCTTCTGAGCTTCGGGAACGCGCTCTATCTGCTGCGATCAGACTGCTGAGCATAGCGGAGAAAGACGGTTTATGCCGTGGGCTTGTCCGGGGCGGGCACTATGGCGCAGAACTCCTCGAAGAAGCGATTGCTGTACTCGTGCACGAGGGTTTCGACTCTTTCGGCCGACTCCGCGCAGATAATCAGGCCGGCGTGATGATGTCGATTGAGGCGCCAGACGACCTCGGGAGCGTTGTAGGCGCTGGTGTCGGGCTGCTCCTGGCGCGCGAGACAGATGACGCTTCCGGCGTAGCGCTGCCTTGGTTTCTGCAGGGCATACTCCATGTGGAAGAGGGCGGCGACCTCGATTCTGGCCCACTCGATCCAGGGGTTGATGCCGGAGGCGAATTCTACGACCTCGGCGATGTGCGCGCCGCCGACGCGGGCGGCGGTCTCGAGGAAGTAGAAGCTGCCGTCGGATTGCGCCTTGATGAACTCGGTGTGGGTGACGCCGGAGATGAGGCCCAGCGATTCGATGACGTG
>DATMPD010000045.1:0-4706 GCA_035567955.1 Edaphobacter sp. | reverse complement strand
GATGATGCGTTTATTCAGGCGATGAAGCAGCACAAGGTTTGGTATGTGCCGACGTTCACGGTGGATGAATCGTTCTTTGTGTACGCGGGACGGCCTGAGTTTATGGAGACTGCATTTTTTCGGCAAGCAGCCGGGCCGCAGATGATAGCGAAGTTCGATGCGCCGGGGTATGCGGAGAAGGTGAATCAAGATCCGCAGACGGCGCAGCATCGTAAGGACTTTGTTGTCGGGCAGCAGAATTTGAAGAAGTTGTTTGATGCCGGGGTGAATGTCGGATTCGGAACGGACTCGGGGGCGCTGCCGGGCAGGATTCCGGGGTTTGCGGAGCACCGTGAGCTGGAGTTGATGGTGGAGGCTGGGCTGACTTCGATGCAGGCGATTCGTGCGGCGACGGGAGAGAATGCGAAGCTGCTGCACGCGGCCGATCGCGGGACGATTGCTGCAGGGAAACGTGCGGACCTGCTTGTGCTCGATGCAGACCCGCTCGCGGATATTCGCAATACGCGGAAGATCTTCGCTGTGTACCACGATGGGCGAAGTATCGTCGATTTGCCGCCGGAATAAGGGGAAACGGGACTCCTTGTTTGCGCATCAAAAAAAGCCGGTGAACGATTTTGATCGAAGACAAGACGGAACCGATCGAAGTCCGTGGTGTTTCGAAACGCCGCCGGGTGTGGGCGTGGATTTTTGCCTCCTTGCTGATTGCGGTTGTGGTTCTCGGTGTGATTGGCGGGGTGATGTTGCGTCGTGCGGGCCCGATTTTGAAGGGACGGGTGATCGAGACGCTGAGTGCACGTTTTAATAGCCGAGTAGAGATGGATGGATTTGAGGTCTCGGTGGTCAAGGGGCTGGAGGTTTCTGGAAAGGGCCTTCGGATCTTTCCGCAGGATGAGGTGGTGGCGGCTGGGGCGACGGAGCCGCTGATTACGTTGGGTCACTTCTCGTTTCATGCAGATTGGAACGGTTTGTTTGAGAAGCCGATGCGTGTGGGGACGGTGCATGTGACGGGCATGACGATTCATATTCCGCCTCGGGAGATGCGGGCGCAGGCTCCGAAGGGACGGCGGCATCTCGGCAGGATCAGGATTGTGGTGGATGAGATTGTGTTCGAGGATTCGAAGCTGGTGATCGGGACGTTGAAGCCGGATAAGGAGCCGCTGGATTTTGAGATGAGCCGCATTACGATGCGGAACGTGGGGCCGACTAAGCCGTGGGAGTATGACGCCACGTTGGTGAATGCTACTCCCAAGGGCGACATCCATACGAATGGGACCTTCGGGCCTTGGAATAACGATAGTCCGGGGGACTCGGCGGTGACGGGGCGCTATGTGTTCGATCATGCGGATTTGAACACGATCAAGGGTATCGGCGGAATCTTGTCTTCGGTGGGGGAGTTTACCGGGCAGCTCAACGAGATTGTGGTGGATGGGACGACGGAGACGCCGGATTTTTCTCTGGACACGGCGAACCACGCGATGCGGCTGCATACGAAGTTTCATGCGGTGGTGGATGGGACGAATGGCGACACCTATCTGCAACCGGTGGAGGCGCGGTTAGGTGAATCGGACTTTAGCTGTCAGGGGGCGGTGATCAATGTAAAGGGGAAGGGGCACAATATCAATCTCGATGTAACGGTACCGAATGGACGGATACAGGACTTTCTGCAGCTGGGAGTGAAGACGACACCGGTGGTGATGACGGGGCGGCTGTCGATGAAGACGAAGCTGCATATTCCGCCTGGGAAGGACAGTGTGACGCGGAAGATTGGATTGAAGGGTGGGTTTACGCTGCGGCAGATTCACTTCACGAATCCTGAGGTCGAGGACAAGGTGGATATGCTGAGTCTGCGGGCGCAGGGTGATGCGAAGGACGCGAAGCCGGGCGCGGAGGACGTGCACTCGCAGATGGCCGGGCAGTTTGTGCTGGGAGGCGGAAAGCTCACTTTCAGCAAATTGGACTACACGTTGCCGGGCGCGACGGTGGCGTTGACCGGGGAGTATTCGCTGGATGGGGACCAGTTTGAGTTTGCGGGGAAGATGCGGACGGATGCGAAGGTGTCGCAGATGGTGGCTTCGAGGTGGAAGTCTCTCCTGTTGAAGCCGGTCGATCCGTTCTTCAAGAAGGATGGCGCGGGGGCGGTGATTCCGGTGAAGATCAGTGGGACGAAGTCTGCGCCTAAGTTCGGGCTGGATTTGCATCACAAGGAGAAGTGACAGAGCCGCGGGGATGCTTTTGTTTGAGTCTGCGGCTATTGTTTGCGTCGTGAATAGCGGGTTGCGCTTTCGGCGAGGATGAGGGCGAGGCCGACGAAGAGGATGACGGCTGTGATGCCGGCGGGGATATTGAGGTGGGGCGTTGCCCATCGCACGACGGCGAGCCAGAGGAGGATGGCGAGGGCGAAGCTGCCGTCGTCGACAAAGAGGCCGAAGACTTCGCGGAAGATGTTTTTCAGCCACTTCATGACGGTCTCCTAGGTGTTCGATGAAACGGCTTGCGCGCGGCTGCGGCAGAGAGGCACGATGGCGAGCGCGAGGACGAGATAGGCCGCGATGAGAGCTGGGATGGACCAGTCGGCACCGGGCCATTCGAGGTGCAGGCCTTCGCCGACCCAGAAGGTTCCGAAGGCCGAGAGCAGGACACCGACGATGAATTTGAGCGTGTTTTCGGGGATTCGAGCGAGTGGGCGATGCAGGATGAGGCCGAGGGCGATGACGGCGAGGAGGGCGGCGACGGCTCCCAGGCTGGCGGGGAGGAGCATTCCGGTGTGGCCTGCTCCGATGGCGATGACGATGAAGACGACCTCGGTGCCTTCGAGCATGGTGATATTGAAGGCGGCGGCGAAGGCGATCTTGTCCCATGTGGCGGAACCGGCGCCGAGACGATGCATAGCCTCAGTGTTTTTTTGGAAGGCGGCTTCCTCATCGTGCAGGGGGATCTGGCCGGCGGAGCGGAGGATGGCTTTGCGGAGCCAGCGGAGGCCGAATAACAGGAGGAGCGTGCCGACGGCGAGCTGGACGACGGGCAGCGGAATGTGGGCGAGCGCGGTTCCGAGTGCGGCGATGATGAGGAGCAGAACGGCGATGGCGGTGGCGCTACCGGTTAATGCGGATCGCCAGCCGCGAACGCTGCCTACGGCGAGGACGACGGTGAGGGCTTCGACACACTCGACGAGTGAGGCGAGGAAGGAGGCGAGGATGGATGTTCCCATGTGTGCCCAGTTTTGGCCCATGGTTTTATTTTAGCTAGGTCGTGCTGCTTGGATGTTGTTGGGGGATCGCAAAAAGCGCGATGGTTGGGGCGCCCGGGTTTTTTGATGCGGGGGAGAGGCAATGGCAGCGGCAACGACAACGACAACGACAACCGCAGATCCCTACGGGATGACAAACAAGAAAGGCAACTGTAAGTGCAACGGCAATTGCGAGGGCAACAGCGATGGCGAGAGAGGGTTCCCTCGACGCTAGTGGATGGTTTTCATGCGGCGGGACATGAAGTCCATGAGTAAGTAGTTGCCTAAGGTTTGCGGGGTGGTGAAGTAGGCTTTGCCGCGGCACATGGCGCTTACGGTTTGGACGAATTGCATGAGGGTGAAGTCGTTGGCGAGCATGAAGGTGTTGATCATGATGCTGGAGCGCTTGCAGCGGGCTACTTCTTCGAGGGTCTCGGAGATGACGAGCGGGTCGAGGCCGAAGGCGTTCTTGTAGATGCGGCCGTCAGGGAGGGTGAGGGCGCTGGGCTTGCCGTCGGTGATCATGACGATCTGCTTCATGTCTTTGTTCTGGCGGGCGAGGATGCGCTGGGCTAATCTCAGGCCGTCCCGAGTATTCGTATAGTGGGGGCCGACCTTGACGCGCGAGAGTTGGGAGATGGGAACCTCTTCGGCGGTGTCGTGGAAGAGAACGAGGTTGAGGGTGTCGCCGGGGAACTGGGTGCGAATGAGGTGCGAGAGGGCCATGGCGACGCGCTTGGCGGGCGTGAAGCGGTCTTCGCCGTAGAGGATCATGGAGTGGGAGCAGTCGAGTAGGACCACGGTTGCGCAGGAAGATTGGTAGTCGGACTGGTGGACGTGGAGGTCGGCGTACTCGATATTCATCGGGGTGTGCTCTTCGCCGTCGACGGCAGACGCGATGCCTTCGCGGGCGAAGACAGAGGAGAGCGTGGCAGTGATATCCAGATTTAGGGTGTCGCCGAATTCGTAGAGCTTGCTGCTGCCGTTGGTTTCGACGCCGGCGGCTTCGTGGCGGGTGTCGTGACGGCCGAGGTTGGATTTGCCCAGGGGGCCGAGGAGTTCGCGGAGGGCTTTGTAGCCGAGGAAGTCCATTCCCTTGTCGGTGACTTCGAAGCGGGCCTCGCCGTTGCCGTCTCCTTGCTGGCTTTGACCCTCTTCGGGTTGCTGGGCGTTGATGAAGTTTTGCTCCTGCATCTTCGCGATGATCTGATCGATGAGTTCTTCGACTTGCTGTGCGTCGAGCTGTTCGAATTTTTCCTGGGCTTCCTCGTCGAAGAGCTCGCCGGACTCGAGGGCCTGGCGGATGGCTTCGCGGAGGTTCTCCATGGTCTGGTCGCCATTGAACTCCTGGAAGCGGGAGCTGTAGGGGTCGTAGAAGCCGGAGTCGAGCAGGAAGTCGGAGAGGGCCTGCATGAGGTCTTCGAGGCCGAAGGAGGAGGAGAGGTCGCCGGTGAATTTTGTGTAGCGGACGCGCTTCATA
>DATMPD010000044.1:0-11946 GCA_035567955.1 Edaphobacter sp. | reverse complement strand
GATATCCCCTCTTATGCAAAGCGAGTACCAAAGAGGCACGGGTCGCAGATGGATTGCGATCGTCCACAAATTGTTGGCGACATAGAGAGAAGTATCTGGCAGGAAAGCTCTAAAACGATGAATTTGAAGGGATTTTGGAATACAGGTGGTTACCTCCCTTCCAGGAATGCGCAGACTCAGCCGGAATAGGAGGGAAAACTTTTTCTCTTTCCGGAGTGAAAAAGGGAAACGCGGAAAAACTTTTCTTCGTCTCTCGCGATCAAGCGTCTGAACAAACACAAGTTCACGCCGTGAAATGGACTAAACTTAAGAGGGGACAGGATTCTTGTCATGATGGAACGTCGGAAGATTGTTCGGCTATGGCAGCAGGGTGGTGCCGCTGTGCTGGTAACGCTGGTGCGGGCGGAGGGGTCCAGTTACAGACGCCCGGGAGCTCGTTTGTTATTGGGGCTCCGAGGTGAGTATGCCGGGACCATCAGTGGCGGATGTCTGGAGACCGAGGTCGTCCAGAAGGCGGCGTGGCTGGTGCGCGATGGCGCCACGGTGGAGCGCTACTCGACAATGTTTGACGACACCGCGGAGATTCCCTTCGGGCTGGGCTGTGGGGGAGTAGTCGATCTGCTGTTGGAACCAGCCGATACCGCGGAGTGCGGAGCCTTAATGGCCGCGATGGAGGGGTCTCTTGCCGGGGAAGACGTGACCGTGTTGACCTGGCTGCCGCGCGAGGACCGAGGGTTGGCGCGCGCAGTGCTTTCAGCGAGTGGAGACTTCCTCTTCGCCAGTAGCAAATTGACTGAGCCTGAACTGGTGGACGCGCGCGCAGGCGTGTTGCGGCAAGGTTGGGGCGAGACAATGCCGGAAGGAATATTCGTCGAGAGGATTGTCGCTCCACAGCGGTTGTTTGTTTTGGGCGCCGGAGATGATGCGAAGCCGTTGGTGAGTATCGGTGCGCTGTTGGGATGGAGCGTGACGGTAATGGATGGGCGAGCACAGTTGGCTCGCGCCGAGCGGTTTCCGGAGGCCGAGCGTGTGCTGGTCGTCAACTCGGCCTCTGCCGAAGTGCTGCGGATTCGGCCCGACGATGCGGTGGTGCTGATGACTCACAGTTACGAGCAGGACAGAGAGCTGCTTGCTGCGGTCCTGCCGTTGCGGCCCAGATATCTGGGGCTGCTGGGAGCTCGCCACCGGAGTTCGTTGCTGGTGAGCGAAGTTGCGGTGAAGCTGGGGCGTACGATTGCCGCGTGCTGCGAACAGATCTATGCTCCGGTTGGGCTCGACCTGGGCGGAGATGGGCCGGAGGCGATTGCGTTGGCGGTGATTGCCGAGGCGCACGCCCGCTGCACAGGGAAGCTGGGGACCTCACGGAGACTATCAGCCGAGGACGTCGAGAGGCATGTGCGAGAGGGAGGGGCATCCCGCTATCTGCAGTCGCAGTGTGCTTTGGATGTTGCACGGTGAGCATTGCTGCGGTTGTTCTGGCAGCGGGGGCTTCCACACGGCTGGGCGAGCCCAAACAACTGGTGAGGCTTGGTGGAGAGACTTTGCTGGAGAGAGCCGTGCGGGTCGCGCGCGAGGCTGGGTGTCAGCCCGTAGTAGTTGTGGTGGGGGCCGAACATGTCAAGGTACTGGGCAACAGCGTAATAGGCGACGTTGTCACGGTGATCAACGATAGGTGGCAGGAGGGAATGGCCTCCTCGATCCGGCTTGGTGTGGGGGCCTTGGCGTTCGCCGCTAAAGATGCGGAGGGCGTGTTGCTGATGGCTTGCGATCAGCCGGCAGTGACGGTGAAGCACTTGTCTCACCTGACCCAGCGGGCCGAGATAAAGGCTTCGCGCTATGCGGAAAGGAACGGAGTTCCTGCATTCTTTCCGAAGCAGTATTTCGGCAAGTTGATGGAGTTGAAAGGAGATGCCGGGGCCCGGGAGCTATTGGCAGAGGCTCAATTCGAGGAGTTGGAGAACGGAGAGTTGGATGTGGATACGGTAGAAGATTTGAAGCGGGTGCGGGAGCTGTTTGGTTAGCCCCCGCTCTATGGGCTGCTCTTTTCCCGAACCCATTTTTTCCACAGATTTATTTCAAAAAGTTGGCACATTGTTCTCACCACAAATAACCGTGCCAATTCACCACGATTTACCACCCATTTACCACGTTGTTTCCATCCAAAAACCACGTTTTTACACTGCAATTTCGCAAAACCGCCCTCAAAAACCGCTCTAAAAAAATTAACTTAGAGAGAGAAGAAACTCTTCGAGCAGGTTGGCGGCTACGGTAGCGCGATATTTCGCAGTGCTCCGGATGTCGTCAATGGGGCGTACTTCGGCGAAGATGATTGAGCGGGCGGCCGCGATGCTCTCTGGCGTAATTGCTTTGCCGATCAGCGATTGTTCGGTGACCGTCAAGCGGGCCGGGTATTCGCGCACGCTTGCGGCACCGATGCGTATGTCTTCGATGCGTCCTTTGTTCATGCGGGTGACGACAGCTATGGCTACCTTCGAGATGGCTTGTGCATTGCGAGTGCCTACCTTGCGGATGTAGGTTTTGTAACCTTCGTAGTTGCGTAAGATGGTGATGCTGTGCAGGAGTTCTTCCGGCTCGAGAGCGGTCTCTTTGTAGGCGAGATGGAAGTCGCGGTAGGGCAGCGTACGAGCGCCCCGGGTGGAGACGAGAGTGATCTCGGCATCGTAGGCTAGGAGAGCGGGCGGTGTGTCGGCGGCAGGCGAAGCGTTGACGATGTTGCCGCCGAGCGTGCCGCGGTTCTGATTGGCAATCGAGCCGGTCCAGCTGGCTGCCTGGGCGAGGATGGAGAATTCGCTTGCAATGACAGGGTGTTTGCGAATGTCGGTGAAAGTGGTTCCGGCGCCGATGACGATCGCGTCGGGAGTGACTTCAATAAATCGGAGTTCTTCGAGGTTCCAGAGGGAGATCAGTTTTTTTGATTGCAGACGACCGGCTCCGAGAGCGACCATCAACTCGGTCCCACCGGCGATGGGAGTGTAGTGGTCGGGCGAGTCGGCGAGAATCTGCAGGACAGCGTCGAGCGAGTTGGGGGCGATCAGGTCGTATTGCGTGATGTTGGAGCGCATTATTCGGCGACTCCGGCGAGGGCGGCCTGCTGGACGGCGTTGAAGATGCGCATATAGCCGGTGCAGCGGCAGAGATTTCCGTTCAGGCCTTCCTGAATTTGTAACGGCGTCGGTTGCGGATGTTTTTCCAGAAGGTGATGTGTCGCGAGGATCATACCGGGCGTGCAGATGCCACACTGGGCTCCGCCCTCTTCGAGAAAACATTGTTGGATGGGATGAAGTTTTCCCTCGGTGACCAGGCCTTCGATGGTGGTGATTTCAGTGCCCTCGGCTTGCAGGATGGGGACGAGGCAGGAGTTGACCAGATCGCCGTTGATCAGGACGGCGCACGCTCCGCACTCACCCTCGCCGCAACCTTCCTTGGCACCAGTCAGATGCAGGTCTTCGCGGAGAACATCGAGCAGGCGTTTCATCGGGGGAGCTTCGACGGTTTCTTTTTCGCCATTAATCGTGAATTGGATAGTGGTCATGCACTGGCCTCGCTGAAGATCGGGCCGGCTATTGCGGGGTCGAGAGATTCGGTGCCTGTATTGGGGACACGGGTCATGCGCTCGAAGATGTCTTCGGGGAGGAGCGGGATTTCGTTGAAGGAGACGCCGGTCGCGTGTTCGATGGCGTTGAGGATGGCGGGGGCGGGGCCGTCCATTGGTAGCTCGCCGATGCCCTTGGCTCCATATGCTCCGTGGGGCGATGGGACCTCTTCGAAAGTGACGTGGATGGGCGGGATGTCGGCGCTGGTGGGCATGATGTAGTTGGTCATCTGGTTGTTGGCGAGATGGCCGTTGTTCCAGAGGCACTTCTCGTAGAGGGCGTAGCCGATGCCTTGCGCGACGCCGCCTTCGATCTGGCCTGCGGCGAGGATGGGGTGAAGGACTTTTCCTACTTCTTGCACGGTGTGGAAGTTGGTGACGGTGGCAGAGTAGGTGGAGGTGTCGACGGCTACTTCGGCGACGTAGACGGCCCAGGCGTAGGCCGGATAGGCTTCGCCGCTGTAGGTCTCGTCGTCCCAAAAGATGCCTTCGGGCGATTCGTAGCGGGCTTCGGACTTCAGTGCGCCGTGCCGGGCGAGATAGAGTTGGGCGGCGCGGCGGAAATCCTCGGGTGTGTAGTCGTGGGGGAGATCGCCGCTTGTTACGAGAGTGGCGCAGAGAGATTGCGCGGCTCGTTCCACCAGTTTGCCGACGATCATGGCGGTGCGGCTGGCGACGGTGGGGCCGGAGTTGGGAACATGGCCGGTGTCGGGCTGGGCGATGAGGATTTGGTCGTAGGGGAGACGGAGGGTCTGGGCGGCGACTTGGCAGAGGATGGTGTTGGTGCCCTGGCCGAACTCGGTGGAGGAGACGAGGATTCGGGGCAGTCCTTCGACGGTTAGTTCGATCTCGACCAGGGAGTTGAGGCGGCGCTCGCCCGAGCCGGTGAAGCCTGATCCGTGGAAGAAGGTGGCGAAGCCGATGCCGCGCTTGATCGTGCTGATCGGGTTTTCGCGGTCGAACTGTTTGCGTTTGGCGTGATAACCGGACTCTTCGACAGCGCGGGTGAGCAGGTGCTGCATATCGACGGGGTCGCTGAGGAGTTGGCCGGTGGCGGTGCGGTCACCGGTGGAGAGGAAGTTGCGGCGACGGAGTTCTTCGGGGGTGAGGCCGACGGCCTTTGCGATTTTGTCCATGTGGCGCTCGAGCGCGAAGATGCTTTGCGGAGCGCCGAAGCCGCGGAAGGCCCCGTGCGGCGGGATGTTGGTGGCCATCGCTTTGGCGCGGACGGTGATGTAGGGCCAGAGGTAAGGGCCGGGGGCGTGGATGGTGCCTCGGGAGAGGACCACGGGGGAGAGGGTGGCGTAGGCTCCGCCGTCGATGGCGAAGTCGATCTCTCCGGCGAGGAGCTTGCCGTCCTTCGATACGGCGGTGCGGTGGCGAGTGCGTGATGGGTGGCGTTTGGTGGTGGCGGCCATGTCTTCGGCGCGGTCGTAGCAGAGCTTTACGGGGTGGCCGGACTTCATGGCAAGGAGTGCGGCGTGGCTGCCGATGACGGAGGGGAAGTCCTCTTTGCCGCCGAAGGCTCCACCGGTCTCGGTCTGGATGACGCGGCACTTTTCGGCCGGGAGGTTGAAGACTAACTCGAGGGCGTGGACGAGGTAGAAGGGGCACTGCATGGAGCCGCGGACGGTGACTCCGGTTTCCGGATCGTATTCGGCGATGACTCCGTTGTTTTCGATGTAGAGCTGTTCTTGCGCTCCTGTTCTGTACTCGCCTTCGACGATGTAGTCGGCCTTTTCCCACACTTCTTCGGGGATTGGGACCTGGTTTTTTTGCATCAGGTAGGTCTTAAAGGTGTTGGCGTTCTCGCCTTCTCCCCAGATGATCTGTTCTTTTTTCTCCGAGTCTTCGATGGTGTAGATGGAAGGGAGTTCTTCGTAGGTGATGTGGACGGCGGCTACGGCGGCGGGGAGGAGGGCGCGGTTGGGGTGGGCGAGAAGGAGGATGGGCTCTTCGGCGTGGTTGACGTGGGTGACGGCGAGGCAGGGGTGGTCTTTAGTGAGGTGAACGATGGTGTTTTCGCCGGGGATGTCGGCGGCAGAGACGATGGTGAACTCCTGCCAGGGGATGGAGGGGTCGAAGTTGATGGAGGTGATGCGGCCGCGTGGGATGGTGCTTCGGACGGTCGCTCCGAACCACATACCGGGCAGAGTGATGTCATCGACGTACTCAGCTTGGCCGAGGACCTTGGCTTTGCCCTCTTTGCGGAGGGGCGATTGACCGACGATGGGAGGTGTTCCGGCCATGAATCAGGGTAAAGCATAGAACCCTCGGAGTGAAAATTTTGCGACAGGCCGGCAATAGGTGGGGGGTACCCCCCCTCCTATTGCCCGGTGATAAACTCATTAGTTTCAGTTATTTACAGAGGACTTTGGTTTGTAAAATATTCATAAGGAAAGGGTTACGTCCAAATATTTGCTGCCAAACGACTTAGCCCCGGTTTTATGCCGGGGCTTGATCAATTTCTCCACTATTTAAAGTATATCGGATTTGGAGAGGGAAACATGCCAAGTCTATTTCTTTTGGTTTCATAGAGTTGGGTGGTTTCGTGGCTTGACATGCGATTTTTGGGCGGAAAATGGCAAAAGGAAAACCACGGTAACAGCAACGGCAATAGAGTCAGTCGCATCGCCCGGGGCTACGCTCCGGCGTTACACCCAACGAGCAAACGCGTTGGGGATCCCGCCTTCAGCAGAGCGGAGGCTGCTTTCGCGGCTTTGCCTGGACGCTGGGCTGAAGCCCCGCTCTAATCCCAAAGGCAACGACAACGGTGGAAGTGGCTGGGGAAGGTGGAGGTCGAGAAGCAGATTTCTCCGCTGCGCCGCTCACGATGAGACTGTGAGCAGCTTCGGTCGAAATGATGATTTCTTTGTTTTGGTGAAGGTGAAAAGCAAAGGGGGTCTTCCCCTTGACTACGCTCAGGGGCCGGATGACAAACAACAATTTCGGTGAAGGAATCAGACTGACCGACACATTCATGATCAGATCCTGCACATCCTGGCTGTTCTGGATACTTCGACCTTCGCCTTAACTGGTGTGATGGAGATGCGGCCGAGGGTTGAATGGCTTGCAGAAATGACAAGGAGAGAAAAATGAAAACAATTGCTGCCAGCGATGGCGTAAAGAAAGTGGGACAAAAAGAGGGCCGGACAATCCAGATCGGCAATGCTCGCTTGACCTGGAAGGTTACCGGCGAAGATACGGGATACGCCACGGCTCTGTACGAGATGGACCTGAACCCTGGCGTTGGTATTCCGTTGCATAGTCATCCATATGCGGAGATCTTCTATGTGATTTCGGGGCACACCGACTTCCTGCGTATCGACGAGCGGGGCAAAGAAGAATGGGTGCGGTGCGGGCCGTGCGACACTCTGGTGGTTCCGATCAATGCGCTGCACGCCTTCCACAATCGTACGGACAAGCCAAGCCGGTTCATCAGCTCATCGAATTATTACCATCAGGTGGCGCTGGATAAATACGGCGTGCCTGTCGATATCGACGCTCCTCATCCTCCAGCAGGAGAGCCAAGTGAGGCCGAGGCGAACCAATACCTTGGGCTCCTGAAAGATGCGATGGGGTTTCACATGTACTTCCCCCAGAAGGATGCGAGCAACGGGCTTGAGGTGTTTCGTGATCTCGAGAGGCGGAAACGCGGAACATCCTGACTCGGCGCTTGCGCTGATCTAAGAACGGTGACCCTGGAGCGAGCGGCGGTAACTGCTGAGTGTCAGACCGGTGACACGTCGGAAGACGCAAGCCAGGTGATGCTGGTCGGCAAAGCCGCTCGCCAGTGCCATTTGAGTCAGGTGCCGGAGGTGCGATCCAACTAAGCGACCCAACCTAATGCAGGAGGGCGAGCGGCCCCGGGTCTCATTTTTGAGACCTGTGGCCACACTGTCGCCCGAAGGAGGGAATTATGAAAGTATCAATGAATCAGATAGGGAGTCAGAGAGGGAAGCCGATCGATCGGGGAGTGCGGGGAACTCGCGATATCGAGCCCGCGAAGGCCAAACCGATAACCAGGTGCCGTTTCGAACGGAGGTTCTTTGGGGTCCTTATTGCACTGATCTTCGCCACCGTTGTTATAGTGTCTGTCGTCCTGGCCCATCTCAGCAGCCGTCTTGTTGAGAGGCTTGATGGTCTTGTAGCGATCGACTCTGCGAACGGGGCAGGACAGGAGAAGCCAAGGACATTACAGCGAGCGGCGGTAGTCGGTTGGCGTCACGCCGGTGATGCGTCGGAAGACGCGAGCCAGATGATGTTGGTCGGCAAAGCCGCTCGCCAGTGCCACCTCGGTTAGAGCCGTGCGGTGGTCCTGCATCAACGACTGCGCTCGCTCGACACGTTGATGAAGCAGAAACTGGTACGGGGTCTTTCCTGTGCTTTGGCGGAAGCTGCGAATGAGGTGGGAGGTACTGATCCCCACTTCACGGGCCAGGTCGCTCAGTCGGAGATTGCCCTCAAGGTGAACCTGCATGAGTTCGACACATCGACGCAGGGCGGAGGGGGCCATTCCTCCAGCGGAGTTCTCCTGCAGCGGAGACGCAGCGGAGTAGTGACGCAAGAGATAGCTGGCCAGGGCGGTGGCTACGCCGTCGAGAAATAATGGGCCGCTGCGGAAGCCGGCTCGTTTTTCGCTGAGGAGAATTTTCGTCAGACGCCGCAGAGTCAGGTCCTGCAGTAGGTCGTGTGGCTGGATCTCAGGCTGCATGTATCGGGACCCTTGTCCGACCTGCTCTAAAACTTCATTTGGCAGCAGAACGATGGCGAATTCTGTTGGGCTTCGCATCTCGAATCGTTGCGAATGATTGAACTCGCAGATTGCCATTGTGCCTGCACTAACGTCTTCCGATCGCAAGCCTCCTGAGCCACGCCATGTTGCAGAGAAATCGGATAGGGCCAAGGCCACACTGACCTTTTTGACGGCAGGAGCTGTCCATTCCCCTTTCGTCGCCGATGCTTCGACAACATCGACCAGCGTCGACGACACCGCCGTTACAGGTTGCGGGTAGAGCGGCGCCGATTTCGTTGTTAGTTCCTGGTTCATTGACTTTCTGTTTATTTGGATACGCAGCCACACGATTGGATTCAACGCACGAGCGCCTTCCGCCAGTCATTCTCGAAAGAATCGATCCTATTTTCAATATCTTGTGTCGGTGTAGCGATGCTGTCAGAAACAACCGCCACGTCCCGTACCTCGGGGGGATTGCGGATGTCATGAAGAATTCATCGGGCGCTCACACGAGGATGCATCCATCGGAGGAGGATCGCCCATGTTGGCGAACCTTTGAGGTTCACTCGAACTTTCACCGAGATGCAAACAGGAGGCTTCATTATGCTTACGACTACTACACGGCAGGCGCTTGCGCTGTCCGCTACCTTGATGATGAGCGTTGTTCCGGCGTTTTCGCAAGCCAGCACACCGACGGCAGAGAAGGGTTACAAACTCAGCGTATTTGCCACGGGCGTGACCGGGCAGTACACGGCGCCGGATTCGATGGCGGTGTTCGAGAACCATGTCTACATTGCGTATGGCGACGGAAACGACCCGACAGGTGCGGACGGCAAGTCGAATATGGTGATCGAGTACACGCGGGCAGGGCAGAAGGTTTTCAGCTTCAGCGTGAAGGGCCACAACGATGGGATGAAGGTGAACCCGTACACGCGCAAGCTTTGGGTGATGCAGAATGAGGACGCGAACCCGAATCTTGTGGTGTTCGATCCGGACACGCATGCGCAGACGCTGTATACGTTCGCCGCGGCTCCGCAGGCTGGCGGCGGTTATGACGACATCGCGTTCCGGAATGGGAAGGCGTATCTGAGCGCGTCGAACCCGGCGGGCAACCCGAACGCTGCGCCTGCGATTGTGGAGGCGAAGCTGGAGGGCAGTCAGGTAGTGGTGACGCCGGTATTTGAGGGCAATGCGACGGCGACGAATGTGCTGACGGGAGTGCCGACGCAGCTGAACCTGCAGGACCCGGACTCGATGACGGTGTCGCCGGGGGGAGACCTGGTGCTGGATAGCCAGGGCGACTCGGAGCTGGTGGTGGTGCGGAAGGCGGGATCGAAGCAGCAGAGCGCGGTGTTGATTCCACTGAGCTCGCCGTATGGCCAGCCGCAGGTGGATGATACTTTGTTTACGCCTTCGAGCGATGGCTTTGTTCTGATATCGGATACGGCCGCGAATATTGTCTATAAGCTCGAGAAGGCAGAGTTTGCGCCGGGCGTGGCTTACTCGGCGGGCGTGGCCGGCAGCAGCGCGGCGCCTGGCTTTGTGGGGCGGCTGGATCTGGAGTTCGGTCAGCTGACGCCAGTCGTGAGCGGGCTGAAGAGCCCGCATGGGCTGGCGTTTGTGAAGACCTCCGATGACGATGACTCGTTGCGGGACCAGGTCAAGGACGTCTGCCAGAAGCTGCTTTCCGACAATTAACCAAGGTGAGCGCAAGAGCAGGCAACTGGAAGAGCCGATCCTCCCGCTTCGCGGAAGGATGACAACGAAAAGGCAAAGGCGATGAGTGTGAAGAAGGCCGTCAGCGGGCGGCCTTCTTTGATCTAACTGCCTTCCTGGCGGCTTTCTTCATGGTCTTTGCTGCCTTCTTCGTTGCTTTCCTGCCGGCGGCTTTCTTCGCTCCTGTGGCGGCGCCTGGGTTGACTACGGGGATCAGCTTTGTGCCGATGGGGGTGCCGAGGCCGGTGCAGGGGTCCCAGCCGGGGCCGGCCTTGAAGCCTACGGGGGTGCCGTCGTAATTGGTGCCGGAGGTGATGTCGTTGAAGGCGGCCTTGCCTTTGGCGGCGTAGATGGCGGGTTGCAGGAAGCCGGCGGATTTGCCGTTTTGCGCGTTGGCGACGGCGATGAGGCCGGCCCAGAGGGGCGCGACGGCGCTGGTGCCGCCGATGACCATATTTGTGCCGTCGACACGGATGACGTAGCCGGTAGCGGGGTCGGCGTCGCCGGCCACGTCGGGAACGCCGCGGCCGCCGGCGGGGTTGGTGGGTTTGGGGACGCCGGCGCTGGCCTGCCAGGTGGGCAGAGGGAAGACGTTGCTGACGCCGCCGCCGGTTGCGCCTTCGTTGTTGGTGAGTTCGTTCCAGACGATCTCGGAGGAGATGGTGGAGCCGCTGCCTTGCAGTTTGGTTCCTCCGCAGGCGAGGACGTGGGGGCTGGAGGCGGGGAAGTCGACGTGGTTCTGGCCGCCGGTGACGCCGTCGGTTGAGCCGTTGTCGCCGGCGGCGGCGGTGATGGTGATACCGAGGGCTGCGGCGGATTGGCAGGCGGCATCGAGAGCGGTCATGGATTGGGCGGTCCAGGCGGATTCGGCGGCGCCCCAGCTGATGGAGATGACGCTGGGCTTGTTTTTGGTGTCGTGGATGGCGGTGGCGATGGCGTCGATGAAGCCCTGGTCGGTATTGGGGGCAAAGTAAACGACGATGTTGGCGCCGGGTGCTACGGCGGCGGCGACTTCGATGTCGAGCATGACCTCGCCGTCGGCGCTGTTGGCGTTAGTGGGGGAGTTCTTGCCGCCGTCGACTGAGACCATGGAGACTTTGGGGGTTTTCTGGCCGAGGGATTTGAAGTAGGTGGTGAGGTCGGCGGTCTTGTAGCCTCCGCCTAGTTCGATGATGGCGATGGTTTGGCCGGCGGCGGATGCGTTGGGAGGGAACTGGTAGAGGGCTGCGATCTGGGGCGGGGTGAAAGAAGTGTTGGCGGCGCCGGCGTGAGGCGAGGCGAAGCCTCCACCCTGGGCGATCTGCGCGCTGAGATTTCCGGCTTCGCCGAAGACGCGAAAGTGGGGTTGGGCCTGTGGCCGGTTATCGAGACCGAGGACGGCCTGTACGGGGCCGACGAGTTCGGAGGGCAGGGTGATGCTGCCTTCGCGGACGCGATAGGTGGCGCCTTCGTGGGCCTTGTGGACGAGGGTGACGCCGAAGGCCTTCTGCATATTGGCGATGGTGCCGACGAGTTTGACGGTGCGGCGTTCCGGCCCGGGCGTATCGGGCGCGACGGTGAGGCCGTACTCTTTGGCGAAGGCGCGGACGAGCTTGACGGCTTCGGGATCTGCGGCGTGACTCTGGCGGTACTGGGCGTGAGTGAGACGTTCTTTGCCGGTGCGGTTGGTGACTTTGAGCGGGGCCTTGCGCCTGACGACAACGGAGACAGTGATTTTGGCGCCGGCTGGCGCGGGTGTTTCGCCGACCGCCTGGACGAAGGGAGCCTTTTCGCTGCCGGGCAGAACGGTGCGGGGGGAGGCTGCAAGGTGAGTGGTCAGTTTCTTAGTAGACGATTTCTTTTTCGTTGCCATGGGGTTTCTCCAATTTGGGGATGAATTGTG
>DATMPD010000043.1:0-10135 GCA_035567955.1 Edaphobacter sp. | reverse complement strand
GCCGCGGCGACCAGGGCGAGGAGGTGCAGCGTCGCTTTGCGGTGGTGCGAGTTGCCCATGGTTTCGATTGTAAGGGGGTGAGGGATGAGAGTTTTACGCGATGGAGTGAAAGCCCGGGGCTAAAGCCCCAAATACGGGTGATGGCGGATCGCAGGGCTAAAGCCCTGCGCTTAATCCCAAGAGCAGCGACAACGACAACGGCAACAGCAGATCCTCCGCCTTCGGCGAAGGATGACAACCAAAAAGCAACAACAACGGCAATTACAACGGCAACGACAACCGCAGGTCCTTCGACTGCGTCGTTCGCAAAGTGCGCGAACGACTCCGCTCAGGATGACATGATCTTAGTGTTAGGTGGAGTACTCATTCGAGAGTTCAAGGGATGAGGAGGAGTTTGCCGGTGGTCTTGCGGGATTCGAGGTCGCGGTGGGCGTGGGCGGCGTCGGTGAGGGGGTAGATGTGTTCGAGGCGGAGTTTGAGGGTGCCTTTGGCTACTGCCGTGAAGACATCTTTGGCGCGGGTTTCGAGTTCGGCTGGTGTGGCGATGTAATCCTTCAGGGTGGGGCGGGTGACGTAGAGCGAGCCCATGGTGGAGAGGCGGATGAGGTCGAAGGGTGGGACGGCTCCGCTGGCTCCGCCGAAGAGAACCACCATGCCGCGAGGGCGGAGGGACTGGAGGGATTGCTCGAAGGTGGTTTTGCCGACGGAGTCGTAGACTACGGGAAGGCCGCGGCCGGAGGTGAGTTCTTTGACCTTCGCGGCGAAGTCTTCTTTGGTGTAGAAGATGATCTCGTCAGCACCGGCGGCGCGGGCGAGGGCGGCTTTTTCTTCGGTGGAGACGGTGGTGAAGACGCGGGCGCCGAGGGCCTTGGCCATCTGGATAAAGAGGAGGCCGGTGCCGCCAGCTCCGGCGTGGATGAGGATCTCGTCGCCGGGCTGGACCGGATAGGCGGAGTGGAGGAGGTAGTGGGCGGTCATCCCTTGAAGAATCGCTGCTGCGGCTTGTTGGAAGCTGACGCCTTCGGGTATGGGGACGAGGCGGTTGGCGGGAGCGACGGCGAGTTGCGCGTAGGTTCCGGGGACTAGGCACCAGGCTACGCGGTCGCCTGCCTTGACGGTGGTGACGTCGGGGGCGGTGGCGACGACGATGCCTGCGGCCTCCTGGCCGAGAGTGTAGGGGAGTTTAGCGGGGTATCGGCCTTCGCGGAAGTAGGTGTCGATGAAGTTAACGCCGGAGGCTTCGATGCGGATGAGGGCTTCGCCGGGGGCGGGGGTTGGGGTGGGGAGATCGCGGAGGGTGAGGACGTCGGCTGAGCCGGTGGTGAGGATTTGGATGGCTTGCATGTCGATGCCAGAGTACAACAGCTGGTGTGTGGATTGGGTCTGGTTCCCTAGAGAGGTGCGGAGCGAGGATGACAGCAGATTCCTCCCCCGTTCGACTGTGCTCAGAGTGCGGAATGACAAAAACATGAGAACGGGCAACGGCAAAAGCAAGGACCAAAGCAGATCCCCTTCGGGGATGACAAGCAAGAAAAACAGCAGCAAAGCAAATGCGAACGGTTTTCGTCTAAACTTGAGATATCAGATTTTAGGTTGCGGTTTGCGGTCTGAGATTTTGAGATGATTGTTTTGGCTAGTGAAGGAGCTCCCATGTCCCGCCAGGATTTGCCGATTGCGATTTACTATGAGCAGCCGAACTGGTTCAAGCCTTTGTTTGCGGAGCTGGACCGCCGCGGGACGAATTATGTGAAGCTCAATGCGGTGGAGCATAGCTATGGGCCGGGAGATAAGTCGGAGGAGAAGTATGCTCTGGTGCTGAATAAGATGAGTCCTTCGGCTTGGAATCGTGGGCATGGCGATCAGATTTTTTACACGCTTGGGTTCCTGGAGCATCTGGCCCACCGTGGGGTTCGCGTGGTGAATGGCGTGAAGGCGTACCGGAGTGAGCTGTCGAAAGCGACGCAGCTTGCGATGCTGGAGAGGCTAGGGCTGGGGTATCCGAAGGCTCGGGTGATTCATCGGGCTTCGCAGGCGAGTGCGGCGGCGGAGGGGCTTCGCTTCCCTGTCGTGGTGAAGCCGAATATCGGCGGCAGCGGCGCGGGGGTGGTGAAGTTCAACACGAAGGAGCATCTGGCGGAGGCTTCGGCTGCTGAGAACGGGGTGATGCTGGGCATGGATTCGACTGGGCTGGTGCAGGAGTTTGTGCCGGCGCGGGGGTCGCACATTGTGCGCGTTGAGGTGCTGGATGGGAAGTATTTGTACGCGATTAAGATACATATTACCGGCGAGACGTTCGATCTTTGTCCGGCGGATATCTGCAAGACACCGCTTGGCGTGGAGTTGAACCGTGCGGCTTGCCCGGTCGATGCTCCGAAGACTGGGTTGACAGTGGAGGCGTTCGATACTCCGCCTGAGGTGATTGCAGAGGTGGAGCGGCTGATGGCTGCAGCGGGGATTGAGCTTGGCGGCGTGGAGTTCATGGTGGACGATCGCGATGGCCAGCGGATGTACTACGACATCAATGCGCTGTCGAACTTTGTCGCCGATGGGCAGAAGGTTGTGGGGTTCGATCCGTTTGCCAGGCTGGCGGACTGGCTGGAGGCTGAGGCGAAGATGGTGAATGATCGCAGGGCTGGGGTGCAGGAGCTGGCGGAGGTAGGGCGGTCGTGAGTCAAACAGCAAAGACGGGGATGCGATATGGATTCTGGTTGCCAGTGTTTGGCGGATGGCTGCGCAATGTGGATGACGAGCAGATGGAGGCGAGCTGGGAGTATGTTCGCGACCTGACCCAGCGTGCGGAGAGGATTGGGTACGATCTGACGCTGATCGCTGAGTTGAATCTGAATGACATCAAGGGTGTGGAGGCTCCATCGCTGGATGCGTGGTCGACGACGGCGGCTCTGGCTGCGGTGACGCAGAAGCTGGAGCTGATGGTGGCGGTGCGGCCTACGTTTCATAATCCGGCGCTGCTGGCGAAACAGGCAGCTTCGATCGATGTGATGTCGCATGGGCGGCTGACGCTGAATGTGGTCTCGAGCTGGTGGAAGGATGAGGCGACGAAGTATGGGGTTCACTTCGATGAGCATGATGACCGGTATGCGCGGACTTCGGAGTGGCTGGATGTGGTGGATGGATGCTGGAAGCAGCAGGGTTTTTCGTTCAAGGGCAACTACTATGATGTGCGGGAGAATGTGCTTTCGCCGAAGCCGGTGAGCAAGCCGCGTCCGACGCTGTATGCGGGTGGTGAGTCGGAGACGGCGAAGAATTTGATTGCGGCGAAGTGCGATGCGTACCTGATGCATGGCGATGCTCCGGAGGCTGTGGGGGCGAAGATCGCGGATATGAAGCAGCGGCGCGAGAAGCTGGGGCTGGGGCCAATGACCTTTGGCGTGGCGGGATATGCGATTGTGCGGGACTCGGAGGCAGAGGCGCTGCGCGAGGTGGAGCGGATTACGGATGTGAAGCAGTCGGCGCGCGGGTATGCGAACTATGAACAGTGGGTGACGGGTTCGCAGCTGGAGACGAAGGTTTCGCTGAAGGATTATTCGGTGTCGAACCGTGGGCTGCGGTGTGGGTTTGTGGGGACGCCGGAGCAGGTGGCCGAGCGGATGGAGGAGTTTACCGCGGTGGGGGTGGACCTGGTGCTGCTGCAATCGAGTCCGCAGGCGGAGGAGATGGAGCGGTTTGGGGCGCAGGTGATTCGGAGTGGGGCTGCGGTTTAGTCGACCCTGGCGAGACTCTTCTATATCTGATCGGCTCGCGTTGTGGATGGGGAGCACGCCAGGGTAGGTTATGCTTTTCCATGCTCCTTCCTTTTGGTTCCCTTTTACTGACCCTTGTCTTCGCCTGCAGCGCGTTTGCGCAGGATAACCCTGAGTGGACGACGAATCATGTGCCATTTCGCGTGATTGGCAATGTGTATTACGTTGGCAGTCAGGACCTGGCTTCGTATCTGGTCACTACGCCTCAAGGGCTCATTCTGATCAACAGCAACCTGACGAGCAGTGTGCCTTTGATCCGGAAAAATGTGGAGGCGCTGGGGTTTCACTTCAAGGATGTGAAGATCTTGCTGATCAGCCATGGTCATTGGGATCATGCGGCGGGGAGCGCGGAGATCAAGCGGTTGACCGGGGCGAAGTATATGGTGATGGACGCTGATGTTCCCGTCGTGGAGTCGGGCGGTAAAGATGATTTTCAGTATCGGGGGGAAGCAGGCAGCCACTTTCCCGCGACGAAGGTTGATCAGGTGTTGCATGACGGGGACGAGGTAAAGCTGGGCGGGGTGGTGCTGGTTGCGCATAAAACGCCGGGGCACACGAAGGGCTGCACGACGTGGACGATGAAGGTGCGGGAGGACAGCAAGAGTTACAACGTCGTTATTGTGGGGAGTCCGAACGTGAATACGGGATACAAGCTGGTGAGTAATGCGGCTTATCCGACGATCGCGCAGGATTATGAGCTGACTTTCCGGACCCTGCAATCGCTGCCTTGCGATGTGTTTCTCGGGGCGCATGGAGGCTACTTCGGGATGGAGGCGAAGTTTTCTCGGATGAAGGCGGGTGAGGCAAATCCGTTTGTGGATCCCGAGGGGTACAGGAGCTATGTTGCAGAGCGAGAGCGGGCGTTTCGTACGGAGTTGGCGAAGCAGTCAGGAAGCTGACTGGAGATTCTCTGGCTGACGATACCGGCCGTGAGCTGCAGATTTATCTTTTCCTCCGGTGAAACAGGGTGTTAGTCTTGTGCATCTTTGGGTGAGGTTTTTTTGAGAAATCACAATGCCCATTGGTGAGGAAGAGATTGAGCCGACGGCATCGAGGATGGGGGACGGGGACGGCAGGCTGCGCTTTGCCTTTGATGGGTCTGTCGATTCTGGTTGCCGGGTGCCGCGCGGGGCAGCCAAGTGGGAACGCTACACTTCTGGAGCGAATTTCGCGGGTTGGGCACTCGAGGGCGGCGTCCAAGCCCGGCGAGCTTGCCGAAAAGGGCAAGGCGACGATCGTAGCGGAGTGCGAGAAGCAATCCTATGAGACCGCACGCAAGGGGCTGATTGTGAGCGAGACGGGATTGCATGAGGACGTCTTCGTGCTGCGGGAACGCGTTTCTTATACAGGCGTGGGCTATGGGCTGGATGAGGCGCAGAGGCTGGAGGATTTGTTGCGGGCGGAGGCCAAAGTTGCAGGTCATCCGGCGGACCAGGCGGGTTGCATCGAGGCTTTTGCCGAGCACCTGGAGACGCTGAGCGATCCGCTGGTAGAAGCGGACGAGAGACGGAAGGAGCTGGATGCCTCCGCCTTTACAGACGCCGCAAAGCAAGCTCAGGAGCAAGCCGACAAGAAGCTGGGCGAGGCTGCCGGGTCCGTCGAGCCAAGGACACCGCGACCCGAGTCACAGCCGTAAAATTACTGAGTGAGGCTCTCTTCCGAGCGCAGGCGGATGATTCGGTCTACAGCGTAGGGTGCGCGGTGGGAAGCGGTGTAGAAGTGCCGGACCTGAAGCTCTCCGAGCAGGCCGATGCCCATGATCTGAATGCCCGCGAGAATGAGGACGCCGGCAATGACAAAGAGCGGGCCGTGAAGCGACATGATGTGCTGGCCGGTCATGACTTTGAGGATCAGGAGCCAGGCAGCCATGCCCGTTCCTGCGAACATGCCGAGGGCACCGATGGTGCCGAAGAAGTGCAGGGGGCGGGTCATGTATCGGAGCAGGAAGCGGATGGTGAGCAGGTCGAAGAAGACGCGGAAGGTGCGGGAGATGCCGTAGTGGGACTTGCCTGCTGTGCGGGCGGGGTTGGAGATGGGGATCTCGCAGATGCTGGCGCCGTACCAGGAGGCGAGGGCGGGAATGAAGCGGTGCATCTCGCCGTAGAGGGGGATGTTCTGGATGACCTCGCGGCGATAGGCCTTGAAGGTAGTGCCGAAGTCGTGGATGTCGACGTCGCTGAGAATGGCCATGATGCGGTTGGCGATGTGCGAGGGGAGGCGGCGGAGCAGGAAGTTATCGCCGCGATGCTCGCGCCAGCCGCTGACGACATCGTAGCCCTCTTCGAGCTTGGCGAGGAAGTTGGGGACCTCCTCGGGATCGTGCTGGAGATCGCCGTCCATGGCGAGGATGAAGTCTCCCTGCGAGTGATCGAAGCCGGCGGCGAGAGCGGAGGTTTGACCGAAGTTGCGGCGCAGCTTGATGACGAGCACGCGGCTGTCGACGGCGGCGATCTCTTCAAGCAGGCGGTAGGTGCGGTCGCGGGATCCATCGTCGACGAAGACCAGTTCAAAGGATTCGCCGACCTGCTCCATTACCGCTTTGAGGCGGTCGTAGAGGGTGGTGACGTTTTCTTCTTCGTTATGGAAAGGAACAACGATGGAATATTTCGGCACGGTCTAATGATACTCCTGTGGCGACGTTCCCTAGAAAGGGGAACGATGAGGAATAAGATGCGCGTGGAGAATTTTAGTCGCTGCGGATTCCTTGTTTGGCGACAATTGGTAGATGTTGAGCGATGATTCGCGGCGGTGAGGTAACGTATTCGTTTATAAGATAGTTTCGCTTCTAGACTATGCTGCGGTGGCTAAAAATGAAGGGTTAGCACATAGTCCATGGCGGTGGGTTTCCCAAAATACGAGCCGGGAACGAACTGAGCTTGTTGCGCGGCTGCGGTGGCTGCATCAATCAGAACCGCATCCCCAAGTTCGGCGCGAATGTCGCCAGACTTTCCGTTCTCCTGTACGTCGATGATCAGCCGTACCTGGCCGTGACTTCCATGACAGGGCTTCCCTGCTCTGCAATCCGGCGTGGGCAGGCTGATCAGCCTGGGTGGCGTTACCGGGGGCCTGCCTTGGGCGCGTAATGGCGGCAGCATCGCTATGAGAGATAGCACGATGGCAGCACAGATTTTACGCATGGATCATACTCTCACGAGTCGACATGGGCGGAACGATGATTTTTTTCGTCTGAAACAACGCTGTACAACGCGCATGACGGGGAGAGCCATAGCGAGGAATGGCTGAGTGGAGCTTTTCCGACTCGATTTGGCGATGGAGGCGAACCAACCCTAAACCCAACCCCAGCGCGAGTTATGGAAAGTTGGGAGGGCGATAAAGGCTGACACAAGGAAAAAGACCACCACTTCACAGGACGCCGCATATCCGCTGGCTGCCCGGAGGGAACACCAGATCACCGCCAAAACAACCAGAAACGCTACTCCTCTCCGCGCAGCCAGCCTGCATCCAAATAAACTGAGGTGCTTTGTGAAACCAGAACATAAGTCGGGATCCATGAACATGGGAACGGACGGCAAAACGAGGCCCACTTCGACCCAAGGAGTAGCCAGCCCCCGAGCGAACCAGGGCGAGACAAAAGATCGCAGCAGTTCGACGGTGTCAACACGTGTCGGGCGGAATACAGTTGATATCGACGTTCCTGCTTTAAGGAATCTTGTCGACACACTGAAAACTAGGCTCAAGCCTTGAAGAACATTGGATCAGCAGCGTGGGGATCACGCGCACGCGGTTCTTTCCACTTCGTTTTCTGAGAAGAGATGGAACAATCGCTGCATCATCCCTGCCGTGTTCATTCGGCGTGGCAGTAGACAATACCCTAGCGGGTATTGAACGTAAATTCCCCAAATTATTGAAGATATGGTGGGCAGTGAGGGACTCGAACCCCCGACAACCTCGCGTGCGGGCCGATACTCACTCTCGATGGCGAAGCCGGCTATACTCGGCAATTCATCTGGGATGAGGACGTGCTGTACCTGTTGTGCTTGCTCGATTTCCGTCTTCCATTGCTCCCGCTTGCGCTGCGTTTGCAGAAAACGACGCAGCAGCATGACGGTAGTAACCAAGAGCGAAAGGATCGTGGAGATGGTCGCGAGCGAGATATTGAAACCCAGCAGTACGAACGTCATCCTGACGTGCAGGAACTTATGAAGTTCCCGCTGGCAGAGAGAAATAGCAACCAGCGGCACAGTGCAAAAGCCCAACAAACCCTCGGTCCTGTGCTTCCTGATCCCAATAAACACCTGCTCCCGGCGGCGCTTCGATGACGAGGTTGCTCGTCTGCTGCAGGGACGCAAGAATCTCCGGCAGAATCGCATCCACCGGAAGCGCTGGCTTTCGACTCACTATTTTGATCGGAACACGCCGTTTCCACGCCGTCAATGCTGCTCCAGCAGGACATACTAGCCGCGGCCCGCTGCTTTACTTCTGTTTTTATAATTGGTCTATGTCAAAACGTGAATTCCAGACTGAAGTCAGTCAATTGCTGCAGCTGATCGTCCACTCTCTCTACTCGCATCCTGAGATCTTCCTGCGCGAGCTCATTTCGAACTCCTCCGACGCGCTCGACAAATTACGCCACCTGACGCTTACAGAGGATGTCTACAAGACGCTTCCTTTCAATCCTCGCGTCGACCTGGATCTCAACGAGAAGGACAGCACGCTTACGATCGCCGACACAGGCATCGGCATGAATGAGGAGGATCTCGTCTCCCATCTGGGCACCATCGCCCGCTCTGGTACGAAAAACTTCCTCGCGCAGCTTTCCGGAGATGCAAAAAGGGATTCGAATCTCATCGGCCGGTTCGGGGTCGGCTTCTACAGCGCCTTCATGGTCGCCGACCGCATCGAGGTCGTCTCCCGCAAGGCGGGTGAAGACCAGGCCTGGCGCTGGGTGAGCGACGGCAAGTCTGGCTTCGACATTGAGCCCGCAGAGCGCTCCGTCGCCGGCACCACGATCCTTCTTCACTTCAACGAAGAAGGCAGGCAGTACGCCAACAGCTGGCGCTTGCAGCAGATTGTGAAGAAGTACTCCAACCACATCGCCTTCCCGATCTTCCTTACTTACGACAAGAGCGAGTGGAATGAAGCCGAGAAAAAGTCGGAGAAGATCCGTACTACCGAACAGGTCAACGTGGCCAGTGCTCTTTGGCGCCGTCCCAAGAGTGAGCTCACGGAAGAGGATTACAAAGAACTCTATAAATCCATCTCCGGCGATTCGCAGGATCCGCTGTTCTGGTTTCACACGAAGGCGGAGGGAACCCTGGACTACACCACGCTATTCTACGTGCCTTCGAAAGCTCCGCTTGACCTGTACCAGGCTGAATACAAGATCGGAGTAAAGCTGTACGTAAAACGCGTCTTTATCATGGACGATGCCAGGGAGCTTCTGCCACAGTACCTGCGCTTCGTTCGCGGAATCATCGACAGCGAAGACCTTCCGCTCAACGTCAGCCGCGAAATCCTCCAGCAGAATCGTGTACTGACCAGTATCCGCACGGCCAGCGTCAAGAAGATTCTCTCGGAGCTGAAGAGCATCGCGGCCAATCGGCAGGAGAAATATCTCGAGTTCATCGCCGAGTACAACCGCCCTCTGAAAGAGGGTCTGTACGGTGATTTCGCGAATCGCGAGCTGCTGCTCGATCTTATACGCTTCAAGTCCACCAAAGCGGAAGGCCTTACCAGCCTGGCCGACGTGAAGTCGCGCATGAAGGAGGGCCAGAAGAGCATCTACTACATCACTGGCGGCGGCGAATCTCTACTCCGCACATCGCCTCTTCTCGAGATTTACAGGAAGAAGGATCTTGAGGTTCTCATCCTCGATGACGAGATCGACGAGATCGTCTTCTCCGGCATCGACAAGTACGGCGACATCGACCTCAAGGCTGTCAACAAGACTTCTGCCAGCGACGACCTGAATGACGGGGCCGGGGCGAAGTTGGACAATGCCGAAGCGCTCAAGCCTCTACTCGACAAGCTGAAGGCCACACTAGGAGACCGCGTGAAGGATGTGCGAACCTCCGTGCGGCTTGCAGACAGTCCCTCCTGTATCGTCTCCGAGGAAGAGGAGCCCTCCTTGCAAATGCAGCAGATGCTGCGTGCCATGGGCCAGAAGGACATTCCTGCGCCCAAGCCCACCCTTGAAATCAATCCTGATCACGAGATCGTCAGGAAACTGCTCGCATGTTCCAACGATGCCATCACCCAGGACGCTGCATGGATGCTTTTTGACCAGGCTCTGCTTATGGAAGGGGTGCCGTTGCGGGAACCCGCCGCCTTCGTTCAACGTCTCAACCGCGTATTGAGTCTTTCGATTTAGATGTGTGGCGGCTGCGTGTGCGCGCAGCCGCCCCCGCCATCTG
>DATMPD010000042.1:0-5552 GCA_035567955.1 Edaphobacter sp. | reverse complement strand
CACGCTGACGGCCTGGAAGTTCATGCCGAAGATGTTCGGAACCTGCGTCTTCTTGGTGCCGAGGTGATTCTTCCCATCGATCTCGTTGAGGATCGCGTTGACCTTCAAGGTGTCGTAGCACTGAATGCTCTGGAAGCTGTTGGTCCAGGCCGACAGGTCCGATCCTGGATCGAGGATGGTCGAGCAGGATATGCCGGTGGGAGTCTTGACGCCGGGAAGGCCGATTACGGTCGAGTTGATCTCAGGCGCGTAGAAGTCGTCGAGGGCACTGGGGCCAATACCTGAGGCGACCGAGGAGTACGCAGGATGCTTGTCTGACCACGCCGCGTATCCGCCCGCCTGGTGAATGACGCTGAAAATACTATTGGCGCGGACGAACTCCCACGGGAAGACGGGAGCGCAGCCTTTGCTGGGGTCGCGGGGCAGTCTCTGGGGATCGATGGATGCGAGGCCGCCGTCGGTCAGGGCTGCACCGGGCGCGCCACCGTTCACCTTGCTCTGGTCGATATCGATGCCTTCTTCATACTCGGTGGTCGTGCCGGTCACGGTGCCGCCGGGGGTGCAGGGGCCTGCCAGGACGCCGTTTCCGGTGTCCTTCGCGGGGGCGTTAAGGTTCCGGGAATAAGCGACGTCGTAGTAAACGCCGGTCAGGGCCGGGCTTCCGCCGGTGATGATCGCGGTCAGGCCGGGGAAGGAATCGGAGGGTTTTGCGGTGCTGGCGGCGACGTAGTTGATGCCGGTCTTGGCAAGGGCAGCCATCGCCGGGCAATAGGGTTGGCCATTGTTGACGTTGCTGATGCCGTTCGCGCAGTTGGCAAAGTCAACAGCGTGCATGCCGTCGACGCTGATCAACAGAACGCGTTTGATGCGACCCTGACCGATGTGGTCATCGTCGTTATGGTCTTCAGCGATCGCGGAGATTGCCGAACACGCTACTGCGAGGGAGAGTACAGCAACTAGTTTTTTCATTGTTTCCTCCGGAGACAAAACTTAGTCGAATCTCCGCAGTGCTTACATTGCTGGCGCATAAAAATTGTATAAACAAAACTTAAGAACACATGAAGAGCCTAATTCCCGCTGCTCCTGTAGTTCTGTGCGTAGACGTCCTTGGGCATGCCCTCTCTCTTCGCCTTGCCGGAAAACGCAAACGCCTCCTCCCGGCTCATCGCGCCACCCAAAGTCACGAGGAATGGCCCGCGCCCGTTCGGCCTGAAAACCGTCGGACTCAGATCCGGATGACTCTGGGCAATCTCCGCCGCCTTCTGTTGCGCCTGATCCTCGCGGCTGTACGTAAAGGCAATCACCCGCCAATGACCGCGGCTATCACTCGCCACATTTTGTCCTCCGGGTGCGGCAGCACTCTCGGCCGCTACACGTGCGCTCGGCGTAGGATGCGACCCAACATCCGTTGCAGCCGGACTCGTCGCAGCAACAGGCGCACTCTCCTCCGCAACCGGAGTCGAGCCAGGCGCTTGCTGCACCGAACTGCTCGTACCCGAAGATCCCGAAGACCCCGAAGACCGGCTATGCACGAAGTACCATCCCAGTACGAGGATCAAAAGCGTACCCACGCCATAAGCAATTCCCCGCGGCCCAAGCTTTCGCGGCTCCTTATCGACAAGGCCCCCAATCCGCCTCGCCACCGACGGCGCAACCCCAGAAGGCGGAGTTGAAGGCAGAGCGGCAGAAGCTGCAGTTCCGGCCGGCGCAGCAGCAGATTCCGCAACCGGCATCTCAGCCTTCGGCGCATCTGGCGTAACACCCGCACGAGCGATAGCCTGCGCAACCGAAGGCTTCTTCAATGCCGTCCCGATCTCCAACAGCCCCCACTCCCCACTTATGCCCTTCCGCACAATCTGCTCAAACGGCCCGGGCAGCGGCAGCGCCCGCGACGCACTCTCCAATGTTCTCTGCTGTGTCAGCGCCTGCAGCAGGACCGTGGCGTAATCGCGCACATCCTTCCGCTTCAGCGCAAGGCCTTGCTCGCCTTCAAGGGTCTCCCGGATGCAATCGCTCCGCAGCTTGATCACCTCACCCACCGCCAGCACATTCTCCGGCAAAACATGCTCGTGAACAAACCCGTTCGAGTGCAGCGCCTCAATCGCCGCCAGCAGACTGGTCGCGATCTGCTTTGTCTCCAGTTCCGTCAGCCGGCGTTCCCTCAGGATCTCGCTCAGGTTGGCTTCAACCGGCTCCATCACCGCATACACCAGTGACGTCTCATCCACCACAACATGTCCAAAGCGTTTCAGCTTCACCAGATTCGGATGATTCAGCGCCGCCACACCGCGCCACCTGGTCAATATCTCGTCACCGTCGAAGTGCGATTCGATCAGCCGTATGACCGTCGGCACACCCGTGCCATTCGACGTGGAGAAAAACGCGCTGCGCCCCTCGGGCCGAATCAGTTTTGACAGTGGGTATACCCCATCTATCGTTCTTCCTTCATATTCCGTCCATAGGTTCATTGTCCGATTCCTTCCGGTGTGATGAAACCAAGGAGAAGAAACACAGCCAGGGAAAATGAAACAGGAGTACGCGAATGGGTACGCCGGCAGAAATCAGGCGCCTTCACCACGGATCATTATCCTTCATTGCGCCGCAGCACTCAACGCGAAGCGGCTCACCGAACCACAATCCTAACTGCCCGTCTGGTCGCCTGGCTCTAACTACGCGGCATCACTAGGTACTGCTCCAGCTTTCCGTCCGGCATCTCGTACACGGTCACTCGCAGCTGCCTGCCAGGAAAACCAACGTTGAACGCGCGAAATGTCATTCCACCGCGTTTGCTCTCCGACGTCTGCTTGAAGCTGGTCGGCGTACCCAGCGGCTTCAAGCTCGAAGCGAAATCCTCTACCGCCTCCTGCGTAAAATAGCCATCACAATACGCAGTCAACTGCGATCTGTCGAGCTTCCCGTCTTGCAAACCAATAAAAATATCCTGCGCCCGCTTCTCCGCCGCTGCCGTCTCATCTGCCTGGCCAACCCCCATAGCCGACGCCCCGCCAAGCACCAACGGCGCGATCTTCCGTCCCAGCGCTCCCGCCGCACTGGAGGCATCCTCGTTCGTCAGCACCGTAACCGCCGCCTTGTCCTCGGGAAACACAATATTCTCCGACACAAACCCCGACACCTCGCCGCCATGTTCAATGTATCGGTGCCCATCCCGAACTCCCACCTCCACGCCCAACCCATAACCCGTGCCTTTGCCGTCCTTCAGCTTCACTTCCGTGAACATCGCGTCGTAGGACGCAGGCGCCAGCAGCGTCCGATTCATCATGCTGATGTTCCACAGCGCAAGATCGCTCGCCGGCATCGCCAACTCCCCCGCGGCAAACATCCACCCCTGCCCTTCCTTTGGCGAAGGCCGCAGCGGCCCCAGCGCATGCTGATAGTAGCCCGTAGGATCGTTCGCAGGCAGCCGGCTCGCATCGGAATTGAACACACCCGTCATCTTCAGCGGCTTGAAGATCCGCTCCTGCAGTTGCTCGATCAGCGGCTTGCCTCCCGCAATCTCCGCAATCCGCCCCGCAACCACATAGTTCGTGTTCGAGTACTGCCACTCGGTACCCGGCTCGAAGTCCAGCGGCTTTTTCGCCCAAACATCCAGAATCTGCTGCGGATTCGTCGACTTCATCATCGACGTCATCACATAATCCTCCGGCCAGAAATCCTGATATCCCGACGTCATCGACAGCACCTGCCGGATCGTCACCTCATTCGCCCGCGTCAACCCCGGCAGATACTTCCCCACCGGATCGTCCAGCTTCAACTTGCCGTCCTGCATCAGCAGCAACACCACGGCCGCCGTAAACTGCTTGCTCACCGATCCGATCGAATATCGCATCCCCGGCTCAGCCGCCGTGGCGGGATTCAGTCGCGCCATCCCATACGCCTTCACATACGCTACCTTCCCACCCTGCACCACCGCAACCGAAGCGCTCGGCACACCCGTCGCCTTCAGCACATCAGCAGCGGCCGCATCGATCCCATCAGCGGTCGCCGCCGGTAAAATATTCTGCGCCACTATCGGCGAAGCCGCAACCAAGACACACACCAACCCCAGGACGCTCGTCGTTCGTATCGGCAATTTCATCATGCACGAAAGACTACCAGCGATTCCGCCCGAGAGTCAGCCAACATTTCGATCCGTCCCGCCACCCGCAGATTTCTCGAAAGCCCTCCCATTTGTTACCCTTGCGCCCATGCACTTAAGACATCTCCCGCTCGCGTTAGCGCTGACCTGCTCCATCGCCTTCGCCCAGTCCTTCACTCCCATCCGCGAGCAGAAAAACCTCTCCCCGGCCGCGATCGCAAAGCTGCACACCATCGAGATGCTCAACTCCCTCCCCGTCGGCGAATGGCGCTTCCACGCCGGTGACATCCCCCACGGCGAATCCCCCACCCTCGACGACTCCGCCTGGCCCCTGCAAAAGCCGCGCGCCAAAGCCCCCCAGGACGCCGTCTGGTACCGCCGCGTCATCGAAGTCCCCAAAACCCTCAGCGGCTACGACCTCACCGGCTCCCGCATCTGGTTCCAGTTCCGCGCCGACGCCAACGGCCCCATGCCCGAGATCATCTACTTCAACGGCCGCCGCGTAGCCCTCGGCGACGACCTCGAACCCATCGTCCTCTTCGATCCCGCCAAACCCGGCGACAAAGTCCTCGTAGCCGTCAAGCTCCTCCGCACCGTAGACGAAAAAACCTTCGCCGGCGTCAACCTCAAGATCGAACCCAACCCCAACGCCGCCTCCACCCGCCCCAACCCTGAAGACATCCGCATCCAGTGCATAAGCGCAGCCAACATCCTGCCCGCACTCCCCACCCCGCGCAAAGACCTCCTCCCCAAAGTAGAAGAAGCAGTAGCAGCCATCGACCTCAAAGCCCTCGAAGCCGCCGACCAATCCGCCTTCGACAACTCCCTCCGCAAATCGCAGGAGGTCCTCACCACCCTCCACCCCGTCCTCGCTCAAGCCACCGTCGACCTCGCCGGCAACGCCCACATCGACGCCGCCTGGCTCTGGCCGCGCTCTGAAACCATCGACGTCGTCAAGCGCACCTTCACCACCGCCCTCCAGCTCATGGACGAGTACCCCGGCTACACCTTCAGCCAGTCCGCCGCGCAATACACCGCATGGATCGCTGAAAAATACCCCAAGATGAACGACGAGATTCGCAAGCGAGTCAAAGAAGGCCGCTGGGAGATCGTCGGCGGCATGTGGGTCGAACCCGACCTCAACCTCCCCGACGGCGAATCTCTCGTCCGTCAGCTCCTCGTAGGCCAGCGCTACTTCAACCAGCAATACGGAGTCACCGCCCGCATCGGCTGGAACCCCGACTCCTTCGGCTACAACTGGCAGCTCCCCCAAATCTACAAACGCTCCGGCATGGACTACTTCGTCACGCAAAAGATGCACTGGAACGACACCAACCAGCTCCCCTTCCGCCTCTTCTGGTGGCAGTCGCCAGACGGCAGCAAAGTCCTCACCTACTTCCCCACCGACTACGTCCACGACAACGTCAACCCCACCCGCATCTCCGCCGACTTCGCC
>DATMPD010000041.1:0-14337 GCA_035567955.1 Edaphobacter sp. | reverse complement strand
GTAAGCTGCGCCTTGATCGGCACAAGCACATTCGCCGAAGTTCCGCTCGCCACCAGCCGCTCGCTGTTGAAGTAAAGCGCAAGTTCGCCAAGCGTCATGCCCTCGCGAATCGGCAGCGGCATGTAATCCGTGTAAGACTCTACCCCCTTGTCCGACACCGGCCCCTGCACTGCCACTCCACCAATCGGATTCGGTCGGTCCAGCACAATAATCTCGATGTGTGCCTTCGCGGCCGCCTCGAGGAAATATCCCACTACCGTCTGATAGGTATAAAACCGGACCCCGGCATCTTGCAGGTCGATCACAACCGCATCAAGTTTCTTCAGCGCCTCCATGCTCGGCCGTCGCTGTTCGTCCTTGGCTCCGTAGAGGCTCACCACCGAAAGGTGAGTGGCCGCATCCACTTCCTCCCCTATCTTCGTCGTGTCTTTCACCCCAAACAGGCCGTGCTCCGGGGAAAAAAGTGTCTTCACCTCTACCTCAGGAATGCTGTGGAGCAGAACGTCAACCGTTCGCCGCCCCTCACGATCAACCCCTGTCTGGTTCGTCATTACCCCCAGCCGAAGATGTCCGCTGTGCCGCCCAGCCGCCTCACGAAGTGCACTGAACTGCGTCGCCTCCAGCACATCAATTCCGGTAAGCGTCTGTCCCTCTGCAACAGCAGGTGCGCCTTTGTCATAGAGATGAAGCGCCCGTGCTGCTGCCGTGGCTACCGCTTCCCGCAGTGACGAAATCGGCGAAGCACCTCGCGGATGGACCGAATTCGCGAGAATCACCACAAAAGTATCGCTATTCGGACCCATCCACAAGGACGTGCCGGTAAACCCCGTATGCCCAAAACTCCCAATCGGGAATACCTGCCCGCGAGGCCGCGAAAACGCCGTATTAATATCCCACCCAAACCCCCGCGCCGCGATGCCGGTCGTCGTCTTCCCATCCTGCACAAAGATCGTCGCCCCGCCAGTCGCCGTTGCAGGCTGCTCAGGCTGCGTCATCAATTTCAGCGTCTCTCGCTTCAACGGAAAATTACTGGGCCTCCCCGCGAGCTTGTCCAGCAATGCCTGCGCAAAGATCGCCACATCACCCGCGGTCGAAAACACCCCTGCATGCCCGGCAACTCCACCCATTCTCCGCGTCGTAGGATCATGCACTGTACCGCGCAACAAATGGTCAAAGTCAGGATTCGTTTCCTTCGTTCCCTGATCATCATGCTGCGTCGGCGCAGTTTGATGAATCCAGTCCCATCGTCCCCAACCATCAATGGTGCATGGGTAGGCGGGCGGCGGAGGATTCTCTGCCCATGGTCCCGCAGGCCCGCAGGCCTTAGTCATCGGCAGGTATCGCGTGTGCGCCATATTCAATGGCTTGAAGATATGTTCCGATGCATAGTCATCCAGCGTCTCCCCGCTCACCTTTTCCACCAGCGCCCCCAGCGTGATGTAGTTGATATCCGAATAAACAAACTTCGTCCCCGGCACGCTATCCAGTGAAGACTCCATCGCCCGCTGAATCCCCTCTGCCTTATCCGGCTTCGCCAGTCCCCAAGCGTCCATCAGATTTACATCCGGCGGCAGTCCCGAGTAGTGCGTCAGCAACTCCCGCACCGTCACCTTCTCCTTTCCATTCACCCCAAACTCCGGCAGATACCTCACCACTGGAGCATCTACATCGATCTTTCTTTTCTCCACCAACTGCATCACCGCCGTCGCCGTCGCCAGGCACTTCGTCAGCGAAGCCATGTCGAAAATCGTATCCACCGTCATCGGCTCCGCAGGCGACGGCTTCCCATCCAACCCCGGTTCCCCCGCATACTTCCTTACCCCATACGCCTGCTCAAAGACCGTTTTGCCATCGTGATTAACAAGGACGACCGCTCCCGGCAGCTTCTTCGCCGCGATAGCCTGATCCATCAACGTCGTGATCGAGCTGAAATCGTACTGCCCGTTAGAATATGCTCGAACCGAAGCTGACGAAGATGCACTATCCTGCGCTTCGCCATGCGTCGCCAACAGAAATGGAATGGCCAGCGCAAACGCAAGGCCAACAACCTGCGCAGCCGCCTTCTCCTGTCTCCTCCCTCGCGGCAGCAAGAGACTCGCCACCGTGCCCACGCCAAACGTAACGATCGAACCAATCAAAACGTACCAGGTAAACGCAATATGCGGAATCGTGACCGGGCCAAGCGCAATGGGATTAGGATTGAGCCACAGCAGAAGATTCAACGCAAACCCGCAAATCATCCCCACGATCGCTCCCCCCTGCGTCGCATACCGAGTCAACGTACCCAGCAGAAATACTCCAAGCAAAGCGCCGTAAGCAACCGAGGCGATAGAAAGCCCCACCTCAACAACATGCCCTTTCCCTCCAGCGAAGACGCTGTAAACAGCTACTCCAAACAACACCAGCGCCCAAACAACCGTACTCGACCGCGAGACCATCATGCGTTCCCGATCATCCGCCTCCGGCCGCCAATGCATATAAAAATCCACCACCGTAGTAGACGAAAGCGAATTCAATGCCGCGCTCAGGTTCGACATCGCCGCCGCAAGAATCGCCGCGACCAGCAATCCAGCAACTCCGACCGGCATCTCTCGCACAATGAACGTCGGAAAGATTCTGTCTGCCGAAGCAAACGCTGTCGGATAAAGCCCATAAAAAACATAAAGCCCCACGCCGATGAGAAGAAAAAGCGTGAACTGCAAAAAGATGACGCCGCCACTCGAAAGCAGCGCCAGTCGCGATTCACGAAGATTCCGCGCCGCCAGCATTCGCTGCACCATCAACTGATCCGTGCCATGCGAGGCCATCGTCAAGAACGTTCCCCCCAGCACTCCCGCCCAGAACGTATAGCTCTGTGTCAGGTTCAACGCGAAGTGGAACAGCCGAAACTTGCCCGCAGCCGCGGCGACCTCATGGATCTGCGGCCATCCCCCCGGAACATGCGCCCCCAGCGTATAGATCGCCACAAAGGTTCCGCCAATATAAATCGCCATCTGCACAACATCGGTCCAGATCACCGCCGCCATCCCGCCTTCAAACGTATAAAGCAGCGTCAGCGCCGAAATAATCCCGATCGACAACACGTCCCCGGTGCCGATCGCGATCCCCACCACAATGCTCACCGCAAAAACCCGCACTCCCTCCGCAGCCGCACGCGTCAGCAGAAACAACCCCGCCGTCACCTTGTGCAGCGTATGGCCGAAGCGCTGATCGATCAGCTGATACGCGGTCAGCATCTTGCCTTGAAAGTATTTGGGCAGAAAGATCAGAGCCACCACAATCCGGCCCAGCATATAGCCGATCACGATCTGCAGAAATCCGAAGTCTCCCGCGAACGCCACGCCCGGAATGCTGATGATCGTCAGCGTACTGGTCTCCGCCGAGACAATCGACAGCGCAATCGCCCACCACGGAATCGTCTGGTCCGCTAGAAAGTAGCTCCGCAGCGACCGCGCATTCCGATCTTTGCCGCTGCGAAAACGCAAACCAAACAAAGTGATCCCGACCAGGTAGACAGCGATCAGCGCCAGATCGACAGGATGAAGACGCGTTGGAACTGCAGCAGCAACCATTCGAGCCAGTGTATAGCGACAACAACCAGCGCTGCTGACCAATCCCGCAACCCAGCTTCCGGAAGTAAATAGGAGTACCCCTCCAGCAGAAAGCAATCCAACGGGCCCCCTGACATATCATGTCTGGTGATGAGTCTCTTTCTGGCGATCGATGCAGGCGGTACCAAGACAAGATGCCTCCTGGCCGACGAAAGCCAGGTCCTCGGGCGAGCCACCACGGGCAGCGTCAAATTAATGCGTGTCGGCGAAGCCGAGGCCTCTGCACGCCTGCAAGCCATATTGACAGAGGTTTCGATCGCAGCCGGCGTCGCCCTCGCCAACATCACCCAAACTTGCATCGGCCTCGCTGGCCTGACGATCGAGGCCGTCCGGGAATGGGCTGAACGCGAGATCGGTAAATCCGTAGGCGGCAATCTCCTGCTTGCCGGAGACGAGGAGATCGCCCTCGACGGCGCCTTTCGCGGCGGCCCGGGAATTCTCATCATCGCCGGCACAGGCTCCAACGTTCTGGGGCGCGCCCCGGATGGAGCGATGTATCAAGCCGGTGGGTGGGGGCCGGCAATTGGCGATGAGGGCTCAGGTTTCTGGATCGGACAAGAGGCCCTCCGCGCCGGCTTCTGGGCTAGAGACCGCGGCGTCTCAACCAGCCTGCTTACCGATATCGGGGAGTTCTGGGGAGCGAAATCTGTCGGCGAGATCGTGGAGATGGCCAACGCCCGCCCTGGCCCAGACTTCCCGGCGCTCACCCCCGTGGTTGTTCGATGCGCAGAAGCCGGCGACGAACTCGCGGCTGCGGTCCTTGAGCGCGCCGGTGTCGAGCTGGCCGAACAGGTAGCTCTCGTCGCTCTCAAGATGCAGGAGTCCGGCCGCCAGCCAGAAATCGAAGCAGCCTACACAGGCAGTGTGCTCGAGCACATCTCACCGGTACGTTCCGCCATGGTCAACGCGTTGAGGACCTCATCCCCCAGCGTCAAGGTCATGGAGGGTGCGGTCGATTCACTCGAAGGAGCGCTCTGGCGAGCCCGGGAAGCAGGGAAGTCAACGCCCTAAACCGCAACCACACATCTAAAGGATTGTCGGCTGCTCGACTATTCAAATTCCGCGAACGAATCCCGCCTCAGCCTCGGTTATATCCATCTCCGCAGCTCGCAACGCCAGCCCACGAGCAACCGAAGTGAACTCATTGCCAGTCCGCACTCGCGACGCCGTAAAGCGCGCTTCGAAGATACGTCGAACGGCAGGTACAAAACTCGTTCCTCCGGTTAGAAACACCCGATCCACCTCGCGAGGAGCAATGTTGCTCGCAACCAGCAACCCATCGACACACCGTTCGATCGATCGCAAATCATCGGCGATCCATCCTTCGAAGTCAGCGCGGCTGACAGTTGCAACAATATCCATACTCCCATCGCGAAACCTGAACTCCGCAAATTCGTCGTGCGACAGATCCATCTTCACCCGCTGCACCGCCTGATGAAGCTGATACCCAAGATCCTCCTCAATCAGATTGATCAACGCCGCAATCTTCTCCGGCTCCTGAGCCCGCGCACGTGCGCTCTTCAATATCTCTGCCACATTGCGCGTCTTCAGAAATGAAAGGTAGTGCCAGCGTTCGAGGTTGGCATAGATCCACGCCGGTGCCGCGGGAATAATGCTCGCCGGACGATCCGCCGCCTGCGCGTACGAGCGTTCAAAGCTGTCCGAACCCAACGCCGGCGACACCAGCTTTCGAACGATGCGCGCATCAAAGCTGTCGCCCGCCAGCCCAAGGCCGCTGTTGCCGAGAAGGTCCTTCGCAGTACGACCGCGCCCTCGCACCCCGGGCCCGACATGCAGCAGAGAAAAATCACTGGTGCCACCACCAAAGTCGCCGATAAGAATCAGTTCGTCGTGATCGAGCGTTGACTCATACGAATACGCCGCAGCAATCGGCTCCATCTCGAACGCAACGGATTCGAATCCGGCATGAAGGAAGGCCTGCCTCAACCGCTCCACAGCGAAATCATCATCTTCGGCATTGTCCGCTCCCACGAAGCGAACTGGGCGCCCAACCGTGGCATGGCGAATCGGCTGACCGAACTGCCGTTCCGCACTCAGGCGCAGATCGGTCAGGATGCGCGAGATCAGGTCCTCCACGCTGTAGCGTCGGCCAAACACCTCCGTGCCTGTAAGTGTGCGGCTCGTAAGATACGACTTCAACGACTGGATCAGCCGGCCCTTATGCTCGGCCTGAAGATACTGTTCGATCGCCGATGGCCCCGTGAAGCCTTTGATCTGCGTGCGCCCTGCCTGTTTCCGCTGTTCTAGATAAAGCACCGACCGAAACGACTCCGTGCTCCCTGTCGCCGTCGGAAAGGAGACAAGTTCAACAGGACCGCTGGGTCGCGCCAGCGCGATGGAGCTGTTCGTTGTGCCAAAGTCAATTCCGATCGAGGGGCCGCTTGAGTGCGTCGAAGGCATGGTTCTTTAGATTGCCAGATTTTTCGATCAGGTGTTTTTTGATTCAAGTGAAACTCAACCCGAAACCTCAACGCGTCGAAGGAGGCATCGCCGGAAGCGGCGAGGGCAGGCCCAGTTCGGCAGCCGTCGGAAGCGTATGGGTATCAGCCCACTGCCGTTGCGCACTCCGTACTCTGTCGCTCCTGGCCTCCCATACTCCTACCGTGTAGTCATAGTGCTCCAGCACAGGCCGCAAGCCATACGCACGATTGCTCCGGTACCACGCCTGCTCAAACAGATCGCGCAGCAGCGAGTAGGTATTGATGTAGTCCTGAATCCGCCCATTCACTCCATTAATATCCGAGAGCTCGCGGCTGACCTCCATGCGCTGCTTCCTGTCCTTAGTGTTCTGCATGGAATACGCCCGCTGATACCCCTCCGCAATCTCCTCGGAAAGCTGAAACTTCAGCCCGATAAAATCCATCCGCCGTGCCCCGAGTTCAAGCGCATCGATGGCCGCAGTCTCCCGCAACCCCGTAGGCACAGACGGATACGACTCCGCCGGATCATACACCGCCGGTTCTTTCTTGACCGGCGGCGCCCCAGGCGCAGCCGCCCGCGCCTGCGCAATCAAGGTCAGCGCACGTTCGGCGTGCAGCCGCAACTCCCGCGCAAATGGACGCACCTGCCCCCCAATCCTCAATCCATCGGGCGACATCGGATCCAGCCAGAAGATGCTGTTCGTTCCATTTCCCACCTTGGCCTCATCTCTCAGCAGAGCATGTGCCAGCATCATCTCCTTCTGCGCTTCGTTCAGGTCACCGGTGGCGTCGCCATGGAACACCTGCCCATACGAATCCTGAAACGCCGAGATCGACGACTCCCCCTTCTGCCACGCCGCCGCCGCTCCAAACAGAATCCCGTACCAATCCTGATTAAACAGCCCCTCGCCATCGTCATTCCATATCGTGTTCAGCTGCCCCGTCGATCCCAGCCGTTGCCCATCCGCCGTGAAGCGCTGAATATTCGCAAGTGCATAATTATTGTCCGGATACACCCTCCGAAAATTATTCACGCTCGGCGCGACCCACGTCTCAAATCCCGCCTTCGTAAACGGCGTCAGGAAGCGGTCATACCCGCGAGGCTCCGGGTTATACACCCACGCAATCGCAATCGTCGAATCCTTGAACGGCTGCGGCAAACCCTTCAAAAGGTCCGGCGCATCCTGCGCAATATCCCCCCAGAAAAGAATCTTGCGATTCAGCGGCTTCAGTGCAGCCACAATGCGCTGCAGAAAATCCAGGTACACCGCCGCCAGTCCGCGCGAATCCACCTCGCCCTTGGTCTGCCCCAGCCCAAGATCCACCGTCTCATCCGCTCCGATATGCAGAAACGGCCCCGGATAGATCGTCGCCAGCTCCGTAAACATCTGCTTGATCAGCGCAACCGACCCTGCCTGTCCCGGAGCAAGCACTGCTCCATGCGGCGTCTCCACCAACGGCTGATACTGTTCCCACGTCATGCTGTTGTGCAGGTGCCCAAACGCCTCCTGCTCCGGGATGATCGTGATGTGGTAAAGCCTGGCGTAGGCAACCAGCTCAATCGCCTCCTCGGCCGTAATGCTGCCCGGCGGAGCCATCAGCGGGTTGGAAACGTACTGCTGCGTATGCTCGAAGTACGGCGAGTAGAGGTTCACTTTGTACGCCGATATCGTGCGGATCATCCGCTTCTCGAACTCCAGCGTCGTAATCGGACCGCGCGACATGTCGTCATCCAGTCCCCGGTACTTCATCGCCGGCCAGTCGCGAATATTCGCCCCATGCAACACAGCCAGCTTGCCGTCGCCTGCAATCAACTGCTTCACAGTCTGGGCCCCATAAAACACCCCCGCGGCCGTCTCGCCAACCACCGTCAGACCACTTGCCGTCGTATGGATGACATATCCCTCGGCCCTCATCTCGTCGGTAAACTTCTCATCGGGGTGGGCCGAAAGCCGAGCCAGTTCCACCGGAAACCCATCGGCCTCTGTTACAGGAATGTTACGAGCCAGCAACGCGGCCTTCAGATCATCGGCCGCAAACTGATCTTCCATCGCGCACGGTGCAGCACACACAATGTGGACGCCATGAGCCAGCGGTCGCTCAGCTGCCGCGCGAACCTCACGCGGGATTGGGATGAGCTTCAGAGAAGATTGGGCGGAGGCGAACAAAGTCAGGGCCAGCAGAAGGGGGCCAATGCTATAGGAGTGCATGGGATAACGGTAGACGACTTTACAAAGAATGTGCAGCCTCAGCTGAGGTACACCGCGCGGGAAGCTTTCCCCAACGACGCGATAATCGGCCTCGCCTCCCCGTATATCCATCAAAAATCTGTGAATGCGCGGCAAATTATTCCTATGTTCACATTTTTTTGGGACGATAAGCCAAAGAGCAAAAGGAAGAAAACCGGGATGGCCCCGCGGCCGAGCGGCTTTCCTGCTGTCCTTGTGCCTTTCCAAAATCTTGCGAGGTTCCATGACGAAGCAACTACGAGCGACGATGGCGGCGATACTGGTGATCAGTTCAATATCGCTTCCGGCGCAGACGAGCACGGCAAAAAAGCCAACTACGACCAGAAAGCCTGCTACAAAGAAGGCACCTGTCGAGACTCCGGTCGAACGCCAGATCCGGGAGCTGCGGGAACAGATGCAGAGCCAGCAGGCTCAAATCGACGCTCTCAAACGGGAAAACGCTGACAAAGACGCGAGATTAGCCGCCGCCCAGCAATCAGCACAAGGGGCAGAGGCAGCAGCAGCAGCAGCGGCAGCCAAGGCAGATGCCCTCAGCGCCGGCATCTCGACAAATACCGAAGCTGTCGCATCTCTCAACAGCTCTGTCACCGATATCAAGTCGACCAACGTCGGCCTGGCCCAGACCCTCAGCGATACCAAGAAGGCCATCAGCGATCAGCTGGATAACCCCCTCGCCTTGCGCTACAAGGGATTGACCATCACTCCAGTAGCCTTCTTCGCCTTTGAAGGCGTCTATCGTTCGCGCTCCCTGAACTCCGACGTCAACACGCCGTTCAACTCAACCCCGTACCCAGGTGCGGCCCAGGCGCACACCAGTGAATTGAACTTCTCCGGCCGTCAGAGCCGAGTCGGTGGCCTCTTCGAAGGCAATACCGGTCCCTTCAAACTCTCCGGTTACGTCGAAGCCGACTTCCTCTCCGCCGGCGCCACCAGCAACGACAACCAGAGCAACAGCTACACTCTCCGTCAGCGCCAGATCTGGGGTCAGGCCGCAACCAACAATGGTTTCAAGGTCACCGGCGGACAGATGTGGTCCCTCGTAACTGAGACCAAGAAGAGCACCGACAACCGCACAGAAAACCTGCCGATGACCGTCGACGCCCAGTACCACGTCGGCTTCAGCTGGGAGCGTCAGCCAAGCATCCGCTTCCAGCAGTCCTTCGGCAAGGGCTTCACCGCAGCCTTGTCGCTCGAGCAGGCCGAGTACATCTATTCGGCCTCGAATGCAAATGGAAACTTCTTCATCGGAAACGCCGGTACCGGCGGCGGTCTCTACAACGTCCTCGCCAACTACTCCAACAACGTCGCTCCCGATCTCGTCCTCAAGGGCACCTACGACGCCAAGTACGGACACTTTGAAATCGGTGCTCTCGGCCGTTGGTTCCGCGACCGCTACTACCCCAACCAGACCCTCGTCGTTCCCTCCGCCGCAGGTGGTCAGAACAACACCAAGATGGGCGGAGGCGGATTCGCCAACCTCCGTATGCCCGCCACCAAGTATCTCGATGTGGGTGTACACACCCTCTTCGGTACTGGCGTAGGCCGCTACGGCACCGCAACCCTGCCTGACATCACCGTCCATCCCGACGGCACTCTCGAACCGATCCGCGCCTACCAGGGCTTGGCCTCGCTCGAAGGCCACCCCACGCCGAAGCTGGACATCTTCGGCTACTACGGCGGCGAGTACGCGCAGCGCACCGTCTACCTCAGCACTCTCAATACCCCAACCAAACTCGTCGGCTACGCTCCCATCACCGGCAACAACACGGGCTGCGGCACCGAGACCCTGCCCACCTCCACGGGCAACGGCTTCGCCGGTGGCGCTCCCTATAACCCCGGCGTTCCTGCAAACTGCTTGGGCGCAACCCGCGTCGTCACCGAAGGCACCATCGGCTTCACCTACCGCGTCTACAACAGCCCCAGGTACGGCCGTCTGCAGTACCAGGGCGTCTACAGCTATCTCGCCCGCAACGCATGGGCCGGCATCGGCGGCGCTCCCAAGGCGACCAACGGCATGGTCTTCTGGGGAATGCGTTACTACATCCCCTAAACCGCGTATCGTATCCAGAAAAGGCACCCTTCGGGGTGCCTTTTCTATTGCCCAATTCCACAGTCTTCCCATCGGCGCGATTGCAGTCTAGACCAGCAGCTTCATGACAAGCTTCATGAGAATGTTGAATGGTATGGCGGCAATCACGACCGGAATACATGGGATGAGTGCGGCAATCACGAACAGATAGACATTGATGGCGGCGACAGGCACAACCCGAATCTCATCGATGTAATCCACTACCCCATAGAGATTCCGGGTTGTGGCGAAATCCGATGTCCCCAGAACCTCTTCATTCAGGCCATCTTCACGGTCCAGCCACTTCTGTTCAAACTGCTCCCCTACGGCGCGCGCGAGGGCGCCGTACTTCAACATGCCCTGGCGTCTCATCTGTATCAGAGTCGGCGTGAACAGGAAATACGGTGCCACCGTTATCAGTAACGCCGCTGCGATCAGGACGGGCGCGAGAAAGCGGTAGTCAAACACCTTTTGTCCTTCGTGAAACACCCGGTTGGCTATGGCGCCGGCGAGCCCAACCCCCAGGCAGAAGCTAAACGGAAGCTGCCCCAGAAGCGACGCCTCCAAAAATCCCAGCCCCCCCAGGTGGTCCGGATGCACCGCAATGAGACGAAGGTCCAATCGCGTCGTCGATTGCAGAAACCGTGCCCAGAGGAATTGCCTCCAGATCCACAGCAGCGTCAGGTAGACCAGAATCGGATAGCTGATAAATAATGCACAGGTGCCGGCCGGCGAGAAAAATCTCAAGCCGCCGCCTCCTTTCCACCACTCCACAAATTCAGATCCCTCCGGACGGAGAAACCCGCTCAGCCACGCAGCCACGCCGTACGTCGCTAACAGCAAAATCACCTTAACGACAGTGGCGTGTTTAAGCTTTTCGTACGACTCCCACTGCCACCGAAATCTGGACCGCTGACTGTCGGCAACCAGAGACATCTCGAAGTGATGCGCCACCAGCGCATAACGGGTATCCAGCGGCCGCTCCCCCAGTATCAATACCGGAATGATGATCAGAAAGCGCGATAACGTTGCGTAATCGGTAAGAAATGATAGGAACGCCGGCATCCCCTGAAACGCCGAAAGGATCGCCAACGGCACCCACGCAACCGCCGTGGCAATTCCCGCCCGGATAAGCAGCGGCGAAGTGGCGTCACGAAACAGATCCAGAAACCTCCAAGAACGAAGACGAAGATGTGGAGCAGCGCCGGTGGAGTCATCCAGACGTGATCTATGGTTCGTTTTCACGCATCCTCCTTTCCTGCCACTCCCAGCTCATCCCGCTCGCATGCGATGCATTGACGAAAACAATCCAATCGCCCTGGAAACCGACACCTCAAAAAGTTTGAAAATGTTTGAAGAGCGTTCCACGCCGCGCATTGATCCCAGTGCTGCTAAAGAAAGTGTTGCCGATGGGATGCATCCTGAATACTGGTAAAAGACCCAGTCAACGGAAAAACCTGACGAATCGGAAACAATCCGCCGCGAAACCCTCGCCGTTTGTTCATCCCCAAAATAACCAAATTCCGCATTTGTTCGAGGTGCGGCCAAATCTTTGATAGGCTTCCTATGCTGGCGTTTTCGAACGCGATAGGTCCTGAGAGGTATAGATGAAGATTCTGGATGAGAACAGGCTGTTTCCTGCTGAGGCAGAGGCGCGCTCCGTCGCGGCGAGACTATACGAGACCGTCAAAGATCTTCCCATCATCTCCCCGCACGGCCACACCGACCCGCGCTGGTTCGCCTCGAACGATCCCTTCCCCAATCCGGCCGCGCTCCTGATCCAACCCGACCACTACATCTTCCGCATGCTCTACTCGCAGGGCATCTCGCTCGAATCCCTCGGCATCCCTCAGCTCGACGGCAGTGAGAAAGCCGATCCCCGCGAGGTCTGGCGCATCTTCGCGAAAAATTATTATCTCTTCCGCGGCACCCCCACCCGACTCTGGCTCGACTACGCCCTCGAAAATCAGTTCGGTCTCACCAAGCGGCTCAGCGCAGAAAACGCCGACGAATACTACGACATCATCGCCAGCGCGCTCGAAACCCCCGCCTTCCGTCCGCGCGCGCTCTTCGAAAAATTCAACATCGAAGTCCTCTCCACCACCGACTCCCCCCTCGACACCCTCGAACACCACAAAGCAATCCGCGACTCCGGCTGGAAAGGCCGCATCATCCCCGCCTTCCGTCCCGACTCCGTCATCGACGCCGAGTACACCGGCTTCCTCGGCAACATCCACAAACTCGGCGAGATCACCGGCGAAAACATCGCCAGCTACGACGGCTACCTCAACGCCCTGCGCAACCGCCGCGCCTTCTTCAAAACCATGGGCTGCACCTCGACCGACCACGGCCATCTCACCGCCCAAACCGCCGACCTCGACCCCGCCACCGCCGCATCACTCTACGGACGCATCCTCTCCGGCCGCTCCGTCCCCGAGGAGCAGGAGATCTTCCGAGCCCAGATGCTCACCGAGATGGCCGGCATGAGCGTCGAAGACGGCCTCACCATGCAGCTTCATCCCGGCTCCATCCGCAATCACAACCGCCAGGTCTACGAAAAATTCGGCCGCGACAAAGGCGCCGACATCCCCTCGCCAACCGAATACGTCCGCGCCCTCCGCCCCCTGCTCTCCAAATATGGCAACGAGCCCAACTTCACTTTCATCCTCTTCACCCTCGACGAGACCACCTTCTCCCGCGAACTCGCCCCCCTCGCCGGCCACTATCCCGCGCTCAAACTCGGCCCTCCCTGGTGGTTCCACGACTCGCCCGAGGGCATGATGCGCTTCCGCGAAACCGCGACCGAGACCGCCGGCTTCTACAACACCGTCGGCTTCAACGACGACACCCGCGCCTTCCTCTCCATCCCCGCCCGCCACGACGTAGCCCGCCGCATCGACTGCGCCTTCCTCGGCCGCCTCGTAGCCGAACACCGCCTAGACGAAGACGAAGCCTTCGAAGTAGTCCTCGACCTAACCGTCAATCTAGTCCGCAAAGCCTACAAGCTTTGCTGACCGGCCTTGACGCCCTCATGCCTCCGCAGGGGATCGCATCGGAATAAGAAAGTTGCTGGCGAGAAGATACGCAAACAGATGTCCCCGAGGGGGCGCGCGACGCAGCTGGCTTGCCGAAACCCATCCATTCGTCTCACTCCACTCCCAACCCTGAACGGAAGCACTCTTCAGCCAGTCCTGCAGATCCGCAACCGTCATCGGATAAACGTAGATGCGAACATTCTGAGCGAAGAGGCGTGCGAGGGCTTCCAGAAGCCTGCCTTCGAGATTGCCGTAAGCGTCTTCAAACGCTCGAATCACCAGCGAAAGACCTCCGACGACGCGTACCGGCTCCTGCGTATGGCGGTTTACCAGAGCTGTCATGTGGTAGAGCTCGGGTTTGCAAAAAAGCAGCACGTCCCCGCCGGCGGCGAGAAGCCCTTCGATGCGACGAAGTAACTCGGCAGTTTCCGGTGCTGGTTGGTCCAGCCTGTACGCGGAAACGGTTAAGCAAAAAAAACCAGCCGGCGCCAATTTCGTCTCGCCAAGGTTTCTCTGAAGCTCTTGAATTGCCGAAGTCAACAATTGCAAATGAACCTGCGAGTGACTCGGATCGGTGTGGCCAAAGTCTCCCGGCGCAAGCACAACAGCTCTCTTGTGGAGAACCTCATTGGGGGGAACAGTCGAGCCCTTGCTCGAAAAGAACACCGCCTCCGCGAATCCCGCCCGAACCAGGTGAACCAGCAGCTCCCGGTGATCCCAACTCTCGAAAGCCGGCCCGCGAAGGTCCACGTAATCGATCTCGATCCGCTCCGAGACGACGTCTTGCGCCAGGCCTTCCAGAAAGGATTCCTTACTTTGCAACTCATAAAACGCGGCATAGACGAGGTTGACCCCCAGAACTCCGATGGCTTGCTGCTGCAGCACATTCGAGGGATCGCGCATATTGACGTGCAGCAGAACGTCGTTCGGAGG
>DATMPD010000040.1:0-3317 GCA_035567955.1 Edaphobacter sp. | reverse complement strand
GGGGGAGGACCAGTTGAAGTGGCTGAAGACTGATCTGGCGGGGCAGAGCCATTCGACGCCGATTGTCGTGTTCGCGCATATTCCGTTGTGGATGGTGTATGAGAAGTGGGGCTGGGGGACGAAGGATGGCGAGCAGGCGCTTGCGATGCTGAAGCCGTTTGGTTCGGTAACGGTGTTGAACGGACATATTCATCAGGTGGTGCAGAAGGTGGAGGGCAATGTGGCATTCCACACGGCGATGGCGACGGCGTTTCCGCAGCCTGCTCCGGGAGCTGCGCCGAATCCGGGGCCCATGGTGGTTCCGGCGGGCAAGCTGGAGGGCGTACTGGGAGTGACGAAGGTGAAGGTGGTTCGCGGGCACGGTCATTTGGCTGTCGTTGATTCGAAGCTGGCGGAGAGCGTCTGATGCGTGCGTGGGTGGTGGCTGTTGCGATTGTGATTGCAGTAACGGGTGCGGGATTTGGGTTGGGGAACCTGCACCCGTTTGGCGATCCGAGTGTCGAGCCTGCGGAGGGGCTCGGCACGCTGCTGCAGGGAGCGAAGATGCCAGCGGAGGCGAAGGCGGTGCTGTTAAGCAAGTGCGCGGACTGCCACTCGAATGAGACGCGGTGGCCGGTGTATGCGCGGATGGCGCCGGGGTCCTGGCTGATCGAGAGCGACATCGTTGAGGCGCGCAAGAAGATGAACCTGTCGCGATGGGAGCAGATGCCGGTGGAGACGCAGGCAGTGCTCGCAGCGAAGATTGTTCAGGAGACGAAGAATGGGGATATGCCTCCGCTGCAGTACCTTGCGCTGCACTGGGATGCAAAGCTTTCCAAGGCCGATGTGATGGCGCTTTCGATGTTGGGCAAGAGTGCGGGTGGGAGCGAGGCGGCGTTGGATGGGGAGGGCGATGCTGCGCGGGGGAAGGCGATTTTTGAGAAGCGCTGTACGGGGTGCCATGCGATGGAGACGGATCGCGAGGGGCCGCGGCTGGCTGGAGTTTTTGGCAGGAGGGCTGGAAGTGTATCGGGATTTACTTATTCTGCGGGATTGAAGAGTTCGGGGATTACGTGGACGGATGCGACGCTGGAGCGGTGGCTGAGCGATCCGGATCTGGTGGTGAAGGATAACAACATGAGCATCGGGGTTCCGAAGGCGGAGGAGCGGCGGGATTTGATTGCTTTTTTGAAGCAGTAGAGGGTGGCGGCGGTGGCACCCCCATCTCCCGTATATTGCGCAAAGTCTTCGAATGACGTGGTTTAGGTTTGGACTTCTGTTGGCGGGAGTAGCTTGCCGTTAGAGGATTCGCGTAAAGAGCGCGGTCGCCGGGCTGGGATTTTGTCAAGCGAGGGTGGATGGATTTGGGTTGGGAACCGGCTATGATATAGCCGGTTCTCGCCCATTCTCATTGTCTTTTCTCGTTCCCCGTACTGATTCCCGGAGGAAGCACTATGCGTCGTTCCCGCTTCGGCGTGTTGGTGTGCTTTGCTGTTCTGTTTGCCGGTGCGCGGGGTGCTGTCGCGCAGAATCCGGATGCTCTTTCGCCTTACTTTGAGGGCAAGCAGGTTGTGGTGAAGATGGATATGCCGGGGACGCAGAAGGGTGTCGACATCTATCCGAACCGGCAGCCGACGCTGGAGGCGAAGAGTTATGGAGACCGGATGAAGGAGTTCGGCGTCTCGTTGCAGAATGGCCAAAGGGTGATGGTCACGAAGGTGAAGGTGAACAAGGACAACGTTGAGTTTCAGCTTGGGGGCGGTGGGTTTGGGACTGCGATGGACAATGCGGATACTTCGGTCCACTTTACGCCCGCGCCCAAGAGTGACAGGGAGAGGGAGCTAGAAGACCAACTGCGGAACGAGACCGATCCGAACCGGCGACGGTCTTTGCAGCGCGAACTGGACTATGTTCGGGCGGAACGCGATCGGCGAGATGCCTACGAGCGTGCGCGGGCGGAGGACGATGCGGCCTATAGAACGCAGCAGGTCGGGATCAAGCGTCAGCAGGGTGGGTCGAGGTTCAACATACGGATTGATGCGCGGAAGATGGGAGACTCGCTGACGCCACAGGTCGTAATGGATGCGCTGGCTGCGTATATCGACTTTTCAGGCGATGCGGCGGGGAGTGGTGCGGGAGGTCGTCCAGCGGATGCCGCTCCGGGTGCGCCGGAGCTGGCGGTGCGTTCGCCGGATCAGGGGGGCGATCCCGGGCAGGGGTTGAAGAAGGGGATGAGCCGGGAGCAGGTGGAGGCTATGTATGGCAAGGCTGTGGAGGCGCACGACCATACGGAGAGTGGGCTGACGATCACTTCGTGCACGTTCATCGGGAAAGATGAGAAGGTGCAGGCTGATTTTGTGAATGGCGTACTGGTGCAGTACTCCGTGTCTTCGCGGTGAGGTTAGTTGGCGTTTCGTTTCGGAGAAACCCGGGCTGGTGACCCGGGCTTTCGCTTGCAACATTTGATCGGGATTCGTCAGCCGGCGCGGCCAGCGGCGGTGGCCGCCGGCACTTCGATGAGCTTGCCCGACTTGACGTCGTAGACATAGCCGTAGATGGGGATGGACTTCGGCACGAGTGGGCTGGTGCGGATACGGGTCACGTCGGCGACGACGGACTGGGCCTGGTCTTTGATGGTGAGCCATTCGATGAACTCTGCGGCGGTGGAACCGGGGCCTTTGCCTACGTCTTTGAAGCCTTCGGGGGTGAGGGCGGCGGTTTCAAGGCTGTTGGCGAGGAGGCCGCGCATGACGTCGTTGGTGAAGAAGAGCATGCCGCAGTCGGTGTGGTGGATGACGAAGAATTCTTTGGTGCCGAGAAGTTTGTAGCTGATGACGAGAGAACGGATCGCGTCGTCGCTGGCGCGGCCGCCGGCGTTGCGGATAACGTGGGCGTCGCCTTCGGAGAGACCGGCGTATTTGGCGGGGTCGAGGCGGGCGTCCATGCAGGTGAGGATGGCGAAGCCGCGAGCGGGAGGGAGGGCGAGTTTGGACTTTTCGCCGAAGGTGCTGGCGTAGGCTTTGTTGGCGGAGAGGACTTCGGTGAGGATCTTGCTCATGGCGGTGCTCCTTGAGTGTGGCTTGCTGTGGATTGCTGGGGCCGCTGTCTCGCGTGATTGCGAATCAAAAATGAGCGTGCCGGTTCGTCGCTGGCTGACTGGCGATTTGGGAGAGGGACTTTGCTCGGAGCCTGGAAAAGCGTCGTCAGCTAGAGGATGCTGGACGGACAACAATAACGGGCTGCAACGGCAGAGTGCATGGTTGGAGAGTAGTGGAGGAATAAGTGGAAGGTCAAGCAGCAGACGCGCTTTGGTTGGACATCTAAGATGACGGCGAAGA
>DATMPD010000039.1:0-8554 GCA_035567955.1 Edaphobacter sp. | reverse complement strand
GCGAATAGCAAGGATCTGACCGCCAATAGCTGCAGCCATAACCAGAAACCCAGTCTCCCAGAAAGCCGCGTCCACCTGCGCCGTGCGCGTGTAGTACACGAACGCCCAGAACGGGTTGTGCCACCCGTGATAGTGCTCCAGCCCAGGCGCCGCAGTCTTCTTTTCGATGGCAGATGCCGAGTAGGGACCGCGGATAAAGTCCAGTGGATCGTGAAAGAAGTGTTGGTTGTAGGCCAGCCAACTGATAGGCCCTGCAATCACCAGCAGAGTGAAGAAGACGAACGACCGAGCGACCCTGCGCCAAACATTGCGGTGCCGCGCCAACATAAACATGAGAACGCACCAGACCGTCGCGCCGAGAACCCATCCATCGTAGCGAGTGTAGACAGCAGCCAGAATGAAAACGGACACAAGTATCAGCTGCCGGGCGACGACTGCGTGACGAGCTGCGCGAATTGCCGCAACGCACTCCAACGTAAGCAACGCAATCCAAATCAGCAACGCAAGAAAAAGCGGCTCCGTCATAGCGGTAGTTGCGAGGTAAAGCAGATTCGGATTCAGTGCATAAAAGGCAGTCGCGGCAATGGCCCAGCGCGGCATCAGCAGATGACGCGCAAGCCGATAGAACCCGGCAACACCGGCGATGTAACAGATCAGCGACGGCCACGCACCGGCGAGACCGTTCTGCCACCACTCGAGTTTCTGTACGAAGGGCAGCATCAACAGATGGGGCAGGGGCAGCCAGACACCGCCGAGTTGGATCAGACCAGGATTACGCGAGTCCAGGATGCGGCGAGCGATGCCGAGGTGGGCAACCGCGTCTCCGTACAACAGGAGGTAGCCGCGCGAAAAAGAAAGCAGCAAGGCGACAAACGAGAGAAGAACAGCGGCCAGCGCGATGGGAAACGTCTCTTCTCGCGTGGCCGGCCGCATCTCGTCCGGGTTCGTAGCCACAGCTCCTGCTGCCGCGGCACCAGCCGCAGTGGCCGATGCCGCCGGCCTGAAGGCTCTGGATGACTTAGACGCTCGCATACTCAAGGTGCGAAATCTCCCTGAAAAGGTTGAAGCGTTCGTCAATCTCTTGGCGCGTCACATTCTGCAGACGTTCGGTTCCGAAGCGCTCGACGGCGAACGAACCCATCACGCCGCCATAGAACATCGCCGTACGAAAGACTGCTGGAGTCAGCTCAGGCTGTGATGCAAGGTAGCCGTAGAAGCCGCCGGCAAAAGAATCGCCCGCACCGGTAGGATCAACCACCTCGGCCAGCGGCAGCGCCGGTGCACGAAACGGCCGGGAAAGTTTGGCATTGCCGAAAGAGCGGTCGCTGAAGAATGCCGTAGCGCCATACTCCCCGTGCTTCACCACCAGCGTCTTCGGCCCCATGGCAAGCACCTTTTCCGCAGCCACCACAATATTGCTTTCGCCGGCCAGCATGCGCGCCTCACCATCGTTGATCAGCAACACATCGAGTTCACGCAAAACCTTGGCAAGGTTTGCAGCGTGATCGGCGATCCAGTAGTTCATCGTGTCCCCGCAAACCATTCGCACCTTGGACATCTGACTGCGGACGCGAGCCTGCAGCACCGGATCGATGTTTGCGAGAAAAAGATATTCGCTGTCTTTATAGGAGTCAGGAATCTTCGGTTCAAAGGTCTCGAAGACATTCAGGTCCGTGCCCAGCGTCTTGGCCACATCCATGTGGCCCGAATAAGAGCCTGTCCAATGAAAACTGAGCCCGTCCGAGCGCTCAATACCTCGAGTATCAATGCCGCGCCGCGTCATCACCGCCTCATGCTCAGCAGTAAAGTCCTTCCCGACGACCGCGATAACGCGCACCGGGGTAAAGTAGCTCGCTGCCAGAGCAAAGTGCGTCGCCGCGCCGCCCAGGCAGTGGTCTACCTTACCGTGGGGTGTTTCAATGCTGTCGAACGCGACCGAACCTACGACAAGAATTGCCATAATCTCCCTTTGACACAACCAGAATTTCTAAATGTGTAACCGATTTAGATACATATGCTCAACTACAGATAACCACACATTCACTGCAAATATTTATCCAGCAGAGGCGCGAGCTTCTGACGCACTGCAGCAGGAATCGCCGTGCGATCGGTCAAAATCGCATATTTGAGCGCGTCGCCGCAGGCGCAGCTCTTTTCCCTCGGCATGGACGCGATGGCGGAGCGTACGACCTTGGCCGCATTGTCGGCGTTCTGATGCAGTACCGCAACAACCTGATCGACGGTGACATCATCATGGCCTTCCCGCCAGCAGTCGTAATCGGTCACCATCGCCATCGTGGCATAGCAGATCTCCGCCTCGCGAGCCAGCTTCGCCTCCTGCAAATTCGTCATGCCGATGACATCTGCTCCCCAACTGCGGTACAGATTCGATTCAGCGCGGGTTGAAAATTGCGGCCCCTCCATGCAGACGTAGGTTCCGCCGCTCTTTCCCACCACGCCGACAGCGTCACAAGCGTTTTTGAAGACAGCAGCCACCGTCGCGCAAACCGGATCACCGAAGCCAACATGCGCCACAATGCCTTCTCCAAAAAAAGTAGAAACCCGAGCGTACGTGCGATCGATGAACTGGTCCGGGATCACAAAGTCGGTCGGCTTGTGCTCCTCTTTGAGCGAGCCCACCGCGGAGACAGAGAGAATACGTTCAACCCCCAGCATCTTCATGGCGAAGAGGTTGGCGCGAAAATTCAACTCGCTCGGCAATATCCGATGACCTCTCCCGTGTCTCGCAAGAAACGCAACACTGCGACCCTCGAGTTCGCCCAGAATAAAAGCGTCGGATGGATCGCCAAACGGCGTCGATACGCGCTCTTCACGCACACTGGTAAGTCCCGGCATGGCGTACAGGCCACTGCCTCCGATGATGCCAATCTCTGCCTTCTTCAAACCTCGTGCTCCTCTTTAGCGAACGCTGCCCGCACTTATCGTTGTCCCTCTAGAAGTATATCGTTGCAGCGCGTCTGCGTTGACTGCGCCAAAGGAAGCGAGAACCTGCCCCAGCGAAAGAGCTGGCTCCTCCTTTTCCACTGCAGCCTGCTTCATGGGCCCCTCCGGCTGCACACTCACAATGGTGTTCCGCAGCTTGCGCGCGAGCGCAAGATTAAAGCCTTCAGCGACAAATACCCCTGTGCCGGAGAGCGAAATCAGAACATCGCCCTCGCTGGTCGAGAACACCTGCTCCTTTTCATCTACCTCGTCCTTTGTCCGCTCCACAACACTGGAATATTTCCTGGGAATCTGTGTGGCATACGTATGCATAAAGGAACGAGCCGAATCGCGATTCTTCCAGCGCGAGTAGTAGATCAACCCAAGCGACGCCGTCGATTCTTTTTCCGAAGGCGTCAGCGCTGACTTGCGTTGCGCCGCATAGTACATCCCACCGTTCCATGCCGGCGCAAGCGCGTCCGCCATCTCGCGGCCTCCGAAGAGTTCGACAAGAATACGAACGTCAAGCTCTCCCATGACGCCAATGTCATACGGTGTGTAATCCGCATCCAGCAGAGGATGGATATCCGGCAGATGAACCACCGGCACCGGAGCGTGCGCCATGTAGGCCGCCGGGTGCATAATCTCGAAGCTCGAAGATGGCGGATTAGCCAGCACGCCGCCGAAAGCCGCTTCCTTGCCTGCCTTGACCAGGATCGCCTGCTCAAAGCTGAGCCCTTCGCTATACGGAAACAGCAGCGACTCCTGCAGCAGCAGTGGAGCCCGCGCCATTACCGGCGAGCCGGAAGTGTCGGCCACCTGATCCTTCAACTTGCCCGCAATATCCGGCGCATCGGCAATCGTTCTTCCCGTTGGCCGCAGCGTGTAGTCGACGAAGACAGCCATCGCCTGACCCTCGGCAACGGCACCACGCGCAGTGTCGGCCTCATCCACCTGCAGATGATGGTTATCCTCCTGCACATTGTGCGACGGCCCGTTGAGACTGACCGAAGACCACTTGGTCAAGCCAACCTTCTGGTCCTGCAAAGCGTGGGTCAACTCATGCGCGAGCACCGGCTTCTGCTCCTCCGGCTTAATCCAGTCAAGCAGGTTCACAGTCTTCGTCTTGTTGTCGTAGAACCCGGCAATCTGCTCCGTCAGCAGCGAGAGAAGAAAAGGACGCAGATGAAAGTCGCGATCCAGCAGTCCAAACTTCTTCAACACAATCTCGGAGCGCTCCATTCGCTTTGCGCCCTCGTCCTCGTCGAACTTCTCCCGAAGGTATTGATTGACCTCATCACGTGAAATCAGCTTACGTTTCACCGTATGCTCAATCGGGAGTTTCGTATCGTTGCTGGCAAAGCTCAGAATCTCATCCACAGAGCGAAACAGCTCCTTCGCCTGCTCTTTCGTCATCGGCGCCTGTGCCGCTGACTCAGGCGGCGTTTGACTTGAAGCCGGAGGTGTAGCCTGGCCTGCATGTGCCACATAACTGCCCGCAAATAATGCAAATACCGCAACCCAGCTCATTCGACTTCTATCTCCACCGCAAAGCGCTCGCTGCAACATAACCCTCTCGATCCACCGCTATAATCAAGTGTACGAGAGTTTTCTTGATCACCCGCTATGACACCCCCCGCACAATCCGAAATCGCCGCCGCATCGACGTCCAACTCCGCCGCGCAGCTTGCCGCTCTGCTCCAGGACGCCGGCGTATCGCGGCTCGATCAGACGGGCTGGATCCGCGTAACCGGAGAAGATCGCGTCCGCTGGCTCAACGGCATGGTCACCAACTCAATCCAGGAGTTAAAGGATGGAGAGGGTAACTATAACTTCCTGTTGAGCGTACAAGGCCGCATTCAGGGCGACGCCACCATCTTTGCCGAGCCCGACGCCCTTGTCATCGAAACCGCCGCATCCCAGGTGCCAGGTCTCATGACGCTCCTCGACCGCTTCATCATCATGGATGACGTAGAGTTGGCCGATGCAACCAACTCCCAGTCGGGCATGCTGATCGCCGGTCCCAAAGCCGCCTCTCTGCTCGAACGAATCGGTCTCAACGTCGAAGATCTCGGAGTACTTCAAAAGCGGACAATGCAATGGGATGCCGCTCAAATCACCGTACTTCACATCGAGAGCCCGCTGATCCCGCGCTTCGAAGTATGGGCCGACGCCAATACCACATCGAAACTTCTCGAGGTTCTCCAGAACGCTGGAGCCGCATTCTGCGAAGCGCAAAGCCTCGAATGGCTGCGAATCCTCGAAGGAACGCCGCTCTATGGCACAGATATCCGCGACCGCGAGCTCCCGCAGGAAACCGGACAAACCCGCGCCCTGCACTTCTCCAAAGGATGCTACCTGGGCCAGGAGATCGTGGAGCGCATTCGCTCTCGCGGCAATGTCCATCGCGCATTTAGCGCGTTCCGGCTCGACGGCGAACTCCCAGTCGTTGGAGCACCCCTGGAGGCGGACGCCAAGCAGGTTGGCGAGCTAACCAGTGTCGCTGCGATTCCCTTGCCCACAGACAACGGCACGACCGTACAGGTGGCCCTCGGCTACATACGTCGCGAGGCCCTCGACCGTGGCATTCCCCTTCACTACGCCGGCGGAGTTGCCATTCCCGTATCGCTTCCCTTTTCGGCCGCAGCATCGTCAGCCTTGCGGACGGCATCTGAATCTTCTGAAAGAGTGTGAAAATGCCCGAACAAAGCAAGCCCTTCGTCGTTACCGACCGCCGCAAGTTCACCATGGAGGGCGAACTGCGCCCTGACGCAGACCCTTCCCCGGAAAGAGAAGAGCGCGCCTCAACTCCACCTCCGACTGCAACTGCCGCCCCCGAGCCGCAACCCGCCGCCGCGTCGCCGGAAACGACGTCGGAACCCGACATGCCCCCTCCGCCGACCGCGGAAGAGAACGATCAGGCTCGCCGCGCCTACGAAATGACGGCAGACCGGCTCGACACCGCAATCCGCTCTGCCAACCCCGGCATGGATCATCCACCCGCAATGAGCTTTGAGCAGCTCGTGCAGTCCATCTACATGACGGCGATGATGCAGCTCGGAGCTGCAACCCACGAAGGCCAACAGCCTCAGGTCGATATCCTCGGCGCACGTCAAAGCATCGACATGCTGGGTGTGCTCGCGGAAAAAACCAAGGGCAATCTGACTCCGGAAGAGAACCGCCTGCTCGATAGCGCACTCTTCGAGCTGCGCATGGCGTTCCTCGAGATCACGCAAGCCCTCGCGCGCTCTGCCGCAGCCAAAGCCCCGGCTGGCCCACGTTCCGGCCCAGGCGGTCCAGGCTCCGCAGGTCCAGGGATCGTCCGCTAAACGCTAAACGATGGAAGCCACCCTCACCTTCCTTGGCACAGGCACCTCAATGGGCGTACCCACGCTAGGCTGCGACTGTGCCGTATGCACCTCCGCCCTGTCTCCGGATGGAGACCCGCACAACCGCCGCACCCGCCCGTCAATCCGCCTTGCCTACAACGACCACACCGTGCTGATCGATACCGGCCCCGACTTCCATGCCCAGGCTCTGCGCGAAGGCATTCGCCGCGTCGATGCCGTGCTCTACACCCACGGCCACGCCGATCACGTGATGGGCTTCGACGATCTCCGCCCTCTCAGTTTTCGCGGACATGACCACCTGCCGGTCTACGCCGACGAGGCAACGGCGGACAACATCGAACGCATCTTCGAATACACGTTCCGCAAGGAAGACCGCTATCCCACCAGCGCGCGTGTCAAGATCCATCGCATCGATCCCACGCCCGGAGCCGGAACCGAGTTGTTCGGCGCCTGTTTCCGACGAATCCCCGTCACCCACGGCCGGCAGGAGATCACCGGCTATCGCTTCGGCAGCGCCGCCTACCTCACCGACATGAGCGACATCCCCGACGCCAGCATTCCCCTGCTGCAAAATCTCGACGTCCTCATCATCGATGCCCTGCGACGCGATCCCCACCCCAGTCATTCACACCTGGACAAGTCCGTCGCCATCGTCGAACAGCTCAAGCCAAAACGCGCCTTCTTCACCCACATGAGCCACGATCTCGATCACAACGCCACCAACGCCAATCTCCCCACCCACATGCGCCTCGCCTACGACGGCCAGCAGATCAACTTCGAGATCGCCTGATGCAGATCTTCCGCCAACTCGCAGAGGTCCCTCCAAACTTCGGTCCCACGGTCGCCACCATCGGCAACTTCGACGGTGTCCATCGCGGCCATCAGTGGGTCATCGCCGAGGTCGTCGCCCGCGCCCGCTCGCTTGGCATCAACTCCATCGCCATCACCTTCGACCCGCATCCCGCGCGGGTCCTGCGCCCCGAGTCCAGCCAGCCGCTCATCACCCCCCTCGACGAAAAACTCGAACTGCTCGCCGCGACCGGCATCGACGCCGTTCTCATCCTGCCCTTTACCGAAGAGTTCTCGCGAATGTCAGCCCGCACCTTCGCCACAGACGTACTGCAACAAGTTCTGCATGTAACCGAGCTGCACGAAGGCGAAAACTTCCACTTCGGCTACCAAGCCAAAGCGGGCATCGACAGCCTCGAGATGCTGGGCCGCGAACTCGGCTTCGGCGTCCGTGTCTACACCCCGCAAACCATCCGCGGCAGCGCCATCTCTTCCAGCACCATACGACAGCTGATCACGAAGGGCGACGTAAGCCACGTGCGCGCTCTGTTGGGCCGAAGCTTCGCAATCCTGAGCACCCCAGCCGCAGGACGCGGCTACGGCACACGCTACACCGTGCCAACCATCAACCTTGCTCCTTACCCCGAACTGCTTCCCGCAAACGGCGTCTACATCACCACCCTGACCATCGGCACAGGCGCATCCGGCGAAACCTTCGACGCCGTCACCAACGTCGGCAATCGCCCCACTTTCGGCGCAGACTCTTTTACAGTCGAATCCCACCTGCTGAACTTCCACCCCATCGCGCTCGACGAACACACACCCCTGACACTGACGTTCCTCAAGCGTCTCCGCCCGGAGATGCGCTGGCCAAATCCGGAAGCGCTGCGAGAGCAGATCGGCCGTGATGTCGCCAAGGCGAAACGCTTCTTCACTCTCTGTCGGGCGGTGGCTTCGCAACGCCGTTCCTCTGCTCCTCAGCGGGCGTCGCTGGTGCGGTAGTCTCCTTCGCCGGGCCGCTGGGCACCGATCTCGCCGGCGCAGCGGCACCAGAACCGGCAGGCGGTATTGACTTGTCCAAAGCAGGAGCAGGTGCAGGTGCTGGCGCATTCGAAGGACTCGAAGGACTCAAAGGCGAAGGAGCCGCAGGAGCGGCGTTCTTCGGTGCACCCCGACCGCCCTCCGGAGCATCCGGGTCCGCCTCGTCCAGCTTCTCCGCGGGCTGTACCAACGGCTTAGCTCTATCGGCCGGACTGCTCAACGGCACATCCAGTTTCTTCTGTGGAGCGCCCGCCGTGACGAACGCCTCATTCGGCTTACTCGCAATCGCAGCCCGCATGAAATCCATCCACATCGGAAGCGCGGCGTGAGCGCCCGTCTCCTTTTCTCCCAAACTCTGGCGATCATCGAAGCCGATCCACGTCCCGCAAGTCACCGAAGGCGAAAATCCAATAAACCACGCATCCGTAAAA
>DATMPD010000038.1:0-10707 GCA_035567955.1 Edaphobacter sp. | reverse complement strand
CTGGATGAACCCCGAAACCTCCTGGACCTACACCCACATCTACCCTGCCGAGCTCTACACCCGCGAGGTCTGCACCGCCGGCCACTGGCGCAACTCACCCCTCGGCAAGCGCATCATGCAGCAGCTCTGCCGCGAGCTCCTGCTCCTCGAATCCTCCGACTGGCAGTTCCTCATCACCACAGGAGCCGCGCGCGACTACGCCGAAATCCGCTTCCTCACCCATAACGACCAGTTCAACGAGATCAAGGCCATCTGGCAAAGCTTCGAATCCGCCGGCACACTCACCAAAGCCCAGGACGACCGCCTCGCCGAAATCGAACGCCGCGACGGCGTCTTCCCCAACATCGATCCCGGCCTATGGGTCGCCGGAGCAAAACAGGAACGCATCGAAGCTCCAGTCACAACCACCGCTTGATCTCTCGCGGCTGCCCTTGCCGCTGCCCGTACTTTTGTCTGTCATTCCGCAGCGAGTTTTGTTGTTTGTCATTCCGCAGCTTTTTTGTTTGTCATTCCGCAGCTTTTTTGTTTGTCATTCCGCAGCGCAGCGGAGGAATCTGCGGTTAGCCGTCGCCGCCGCACAACATCCCCATCGCCAAAACGTGTCATCCTCAGCGAAACCGAAGGGACCTCTGGTTTGCTGCCTTGGCCGTTGCCTGTACTTTTGTTTGTCATTCCGCAGCGCAGCGGAGGAATCTGCGGTTAGCCATCGCCGCCGCAGAGACCGAAGCAGCTCCCGCTTTTGTGAGCAGCGCCGTGGAGAAATCCGCGCCTCCACCATCCAACTGCAGCCAGACCATGGCCCATAAGAGACTGATTCTAAATAGTTTGCCTGGACCGTAAATTATTTTCTTTGGTTTCAGCCCAAAATTAGCATGTCAAGTCCCATAGGCACCTAACCCATTTCCACACAACAACATCCGCGTGCAAGTTAGTTACTCTCAAACCGCTATAATGGATATAGAAATCGAAAACAAACCCAGCCCCGGAACGTGTTCCGGGGCTAAATCATTGATATCGTATACTTTGCATGTAAAGTATTTGGTTTCAATACTTTGCGGACACATTCCCTTTCAAACCACTGAAAGAAAATACTTTAGACGAAATACCCGGGGGAGGGGGCCCAAGCCATCCGACAACCTAAAATCATGCCATCGCAATAGAAGCGCTCAATAACCGGGAGAGACATGCCGACCAGCAACAGATCAAACCCGAATCGTCGCAGCTTCCTCCTCGGCAGTCTCGCCACCGGAGCCAAAGCCGCCCTCCCACCTGTAACCAACGCCCACGACACCCCTCCGGCAGCAAAACAAGACCGCAACTACTGGCTCCAGCAGGTAGAGCTGGTCTCCGACCCAGTCCTGAAGGCCCTCAAAGAAGGCAATCTCCGCCAAAAAATGCCCGTCGAAGCCGCCCCCGGCCAAACCCAGACGCGCGCCGTAGGAACCCATCTGGAAGCCCTCGGCCGACTCCTCTCCGGCCTCGCACCCTGGCTCGAGCTCGACCCCTCCACCGGAGAAACCCAACGAGAGACCACCCTCCGCGAACGCTACCGCGAATACGCCCTCGCCGGAATCGCCTCCGCCCTCAACCCCGCCTCCCCCGACTACATGCACTTCGGCGAATCCTCCCAGACCCTCGTCGACTCCTCCTTCCTCGCCCTGGCTCTACTCCGCGCCCCAAAGCAGCTTCTGCAAAAACTCGATACGAAAACCCAGCAACGCCTCGCAGAAGCGCTGGTCACCCAACGCAAAGTACAGCCACCCTTCAACAACTGGCTCCTCTTCGCCGCCATGAACGAAGCACTGCTCATGACGCTGCAGCAACCCTGGGACCGCATGCGCGTCGACTATGCCCTCCGCGAGCTCCAGAGCTGGTACCTCGGCGACGGCGCCTATGGTGACGGCCCCCACTTCCACTGGGACTTCTACAACAGCTTCGTCATCCAGCCCTACCTCCTCCAGCTCATGGACACTATCGGCGACCAATCCCCCTCCTGGTCCGCCATGCGAACGCCTATCCACCAGCGCGCCCAACGCTACGCCGCCATCCAGGAGCGAATGATCGCCCCGGACGGCTCCTTTCCGGCGATCGGCCGCTCCATCACCTACCGCTGCGGAGCGTTCCATCTCCTCGCCGACGCCGCCCGCCGCAACATCCTGCCCGAGGGCGTCACACCCCCACAAATCCGCTCCGCCCTCTCCGCCGTCCTACAGAGAACCCTCAGCCCCGCCGGAACATTCTCCAGCGAAGGCTGGCTGCAGATTGGCCTCGCCGGCCATCAACCCGGCCTCGGCGAAACCTATATCTCCACCGGCAGCCTCTACCTATGCAGCGCAGCCTGGCTGCCGTTAGGGCTTCCACCCGCTGGCCCCTTCTGGTCTCTTCCCCCGCAACCCTGGACCGCGCAAACCATCTGGTCCGGCAAAAATTCCCTGGCAGACCACGCCCACGATGAATGACGCCCTAAATGCCAAAAAAAATCATGGAGCGCAGCTCACCCGGTAAGTATCAAAGTTGAGGAGAGCGAAAAAAATGAGCACACAGCCACAGCCGCCGCAGACTTTGGTCCCACCGTTCACTCGCGAAACCGCCGCCGCGAAGGTACGAAAAGCAGAGGACGGGTGGAACTCACGCGATCCCGAAAAGGTCGCGCTGGCTTACACAGTGGACAGCAAATGGCGAAACCGCGCCGAGTTCGTCAACGGCCGCAAAGAGATCATTGAGTTCCTCACCAGAAAGTGGCGTCGCGAACTCGACTACCGCCTCATCAAGGAGCTCTGGGCCTTCGATGGAGCACGCATCGCGGTCCGCTTCGCCTACGAGTGTCACGACGACTCCGGTAACTGGTACCGCTCCTACGGAAACGAAAACTGGGAGTTCGACGAGAACGGCATCATGCATCACCGCTACGCCTGCATCAACGATCTCCCCATCAAAGAATCGGACCGCAAGTTCCACTGGCCCCTCGGCCGTCGTCCCGATGACCACCCCGGCCTCTCCGAATTAGGCCTCTGATCATAGACGCAGTGACGAGGCAGGAGCAGGCAGCGTGCTAAGCCTGCCAGAGTTCAGTAGTAAGAATTCCGGCGAAGCTGTGTCGGTGGGCGACGCGTATAAGACCCGATCGGGTAAGCGGTGTTGCGTGGTCGGGTAGTTTCATAATGCGGAGGCCGGTAAGGACACGGAACCCAAAGTAGAGGCCGCGGATCAGAACCAGTGCAGGCAGCCGCATGAAGCCGGTCGGGATACGGAAGTCGGAGACGAGCCAAAGCCCTCCGGGAGCAAGGGCGGAAGCCACTTGTGTAATGAGAGTATCGAGGTCGGCCTGAGTGAGGCAGTCAAGGAAGAAGTGGGTGGTGACAAGATCGTAGGGGCCTGCAAGAGGAAAAGTCAGGGCATCGCAGTGATGGATGCTCAGGCGCGTGTCAGCGTCGGGAGTCGCCGCTTCCGAGCGTTGGCGGAGGAGTTGAAGCATGGCGATGCTCGTGTCGACCGCATCGGCTCGAAGATGCGGGTTGTGCGCGAGCAGCTGGGCGAGAAAGCGGCCGTCTCCGTCGCCCAGGACCAGCGCGCGGCGACGGTCGCAGAGTTGTGCAAGGAAGTGATCGCGGCACCGTTCAAGCGCTCTGCCGAGCGTCAAGTACTCGAGCCAGCGATAAGGGCGGGCGATGAGATTGAAGTCGGGTTCGCGAGCAGTTGTTGCAGTCATCAACAACTCGCGCAACGTCGATCTTTCGGGTTGGGAGTGACCTGTCATCGCAGCACGAAGGGCAAGAAGAGGACTGGCGTAATCAGGGCAAGATCTGCGGCCGCACGCAGCGTCGTTCGAGCGATGGCGCGGCGCTGATTGTGTAGGAGGAGCAGGATCGCGGCCGAAAGTGCGCCCGCGCTTGGAATCGTCCACGGGACCCGGTGGTCCAGCAGGACCAGAGCAATGCTGCATAAAATGAGCGCCAGGGTGAGCGAAGGCAGGTTGTCGAGAGCAAGACGGGTGATCGTGTGAGGAGGAACATTGATTCGTTGATCTTCGTGCTCCCATGAATAGATGAAGAGGCAGTTGAGGCTGCAGAGGGTTGCGAAGACGAGCGCAGTGGGCAGCAGAGGAAGGCGCAGGTCGGGGCGACGGGCGACTGTGGGGATAAACGTCGCAGCTGCAAAGCAGAGTCCCACGGCGATCTCCTTCGGCAGACGATGGGCAACCTTCTGCTGTGCCGCCGAACTGTGTGTGGCATGGATGAGGATAAAATAGCCCGCGACCATCCCCCCGAGGATCAAGTAGAGACGAATAGCCGCGGCGTCGAGATGGGGAAGAAGAGCCGCAAGAGTGAGGGAGGAGAGAACGATTCCGGCAAGAAACACGGTGCGATGGCGGTGATGAAAGTAGTGACGGGCTTCGAGGCCCTTCTGTCGAGTCGCATTGCTGTCCAGCAGGCGCGCGTCCATGAGGCGATCGGCAGCGTAAAGCATCCAAACAGCGAGAGCCATCGAGAGCGTTGACGAGAACGGAAGATGGATATGGTTAGCCGAAGCGATGAACCAGGTCCAGAGAGCAGCGACCGTTGGAGCATCCAAGGAGAGAAGATGCCAGAGAGAAAGGGGGGTTCTGTGGGTGCTTGTCGCTTTGAGAAGAGGTTCGGTTGGGGTTGCTGTGGCCACTTGTTTCAGTTTAAACCCCGCACCATCTCCCCATCCAAACACCGGGCACCCTACAATCCCTCTATGCTGCGCACTCTCCTCCCCGCCGCCGCCATCTCTCTCGCCTCCGTCGTCCTGCAAGCCCAAACCAGCATCGCCACCAACTCCCCCAACGGCCAGCCCCTCTCCACACGCATAGTCGCTTACACCATCGACGCCCGCCTCGACACCGACCAAAAATCTCTAGATGCCACCGAGACCGTCACCTACAAAAACCTCACCGGCCAGTCCCTCGCAACCATCCCCTTTCACCTCTACCTCAACGCCTTCCGTCCCGAGTCTACCTTCACCAGCGAAACCCACTTCAACGGAGGCATCCGCGACGCCGAATCCGACAACAACTACCCCCCTGACAAGCTAGGCAGCATCACCATCTCCCACATCGACGCCGACGGCTACGGCGATCTCGCCTCCGCCATGCACTTCATCGCTCCCGACGACGGCAACGCGCAAGACCACACCGTAGCCGAAATTGCTCTACCCCACTCACTCGCTCCCAACGACTCCATCACCTTCCACATCGCCTTTCACGATCAGTTCCCGCTCTCGGTCGCCCGCAACGGCTACAAGCGCGACTTCATCATGGGAGGACAGTGGTATCCCAAACCCGGCGTCTTCTGGCACGGCGTCTGGAACTGCCACCAGTATCACGCCACCACTGAGTTCTTCTCCGACTTCGCCACCTTCAACGTCAGCCTCACCCTGCCCCGCCGCTACATCGTCGGCGCCAGCGGCGTTCCCACCGGCGAAGTCATCAACCCCGCCGCTTCCGGTAAAGAAGATACCAAGACCCTCAGCTTCTACGGCGAAGACATCGGCGACTTCGCTTGGGCCGCCAGCCCGAACTTCACCATCACCGATGGCACCTACCTCTCGAGCCTCGGTCCGGTGAAGATCCACGTCCTCACCCTCGCCGCCCACCCCCATGCCGGCCCCCGCTACCTCAACATCCTGCAAAAAGCCCTCGCCCAGTTCGATCAGCGCTACGGCCCGTATCCCTACAAGATCATCACTGTTATCGATCCCGAACCTGACTCCGAGATGGGCGGCATGGAGTACCCCACCCTCTTCACAGGCGAAACCTACTGGTACGAACCCACCTACATCACGGAACAAGCGGTAGAACACGAGTTTGGCCACCAGTACTGGTACGGCATGGTCGCCACCAACGAGTTCGAGGACGCATGGCTCGATGAAGGCATCAACTCCTACACCGAGGTCAACGTCCTCGACGCAATCCTGGGACGCAATACCTCCATGTTCAATCGCCCCTACGCCAACGCCGGCGACGACGAGGCTCAGCGTCTCGAATACCTGTTCCTTCCCGATTACGATCCCGTCACGCGCTGGGCCTTCAAGTTCCGCAACGCCGATTCCTACGGCGGAGTTACCTACGGCAAATCTGCCACCCTTCTCGCCACTCTGGAAAGCCTCATCGGCCGCGACACCATGGACGAAGCCATGCGTACCTACTTCCTGCGCTACCGCTTTACCCACCCCACAACGGAAGACTTCCTCCGCACCATCGAGGAGGTCGCCATCGCGCATGGCAAGGCCATCGCCACCACTCCACCCGCTCCTATCGCATCCACCCGCCCCTCCACCATGGCGAGTGAAGTCGCGACCCCATCAGTTACTTTCACCTCATCTCCACCCTTCACCTCTACCGGCAATCCCGACTACGCTTCCGCACCCGCCACCAACTCCAGCCTCCGCGGCTACTTCAATCAGGCCGTCTACGGAACTCAAATCCTCGACTATACCATCGACAGCATCACTTCCGATCCCCTGCAATGGTGGCTGGCCGAACCCAAAGACAAAAAACAAATTCAGTATCTCTCAACCGTCTACCTCCATCGCAAAGGTGACTTCATCCTCCCCGTCACCGCAGAGATCGTCTTCGACGACGGCACCCGCATCCGCGAGCGCTGGAACGGCATCGACCGCTGGACTAAATTCACCTACACCCGCAACGCAAAAGTCGTCTCAGCCGAGATCGATCCCGACCACACCATCCTCCTGGACTCGAACTTCTTCAACAACAGTTACACCACTGTCCGTAATCCAATCCCGGCGCGAAAAATAACCAACATCTGGCTAAGCTTCAACCAACTCGTAGCACAACTCGTCGCCTGGATCGTCTAGTCGATCGTCCATCGACCAAAGCTGCTGACTTGCCGACTCGCTAAGTTAAAAAAGGTTCCAGACCATGCTTGAACCCCGAAACATCTTCATTCACGGCCTGTCTCTAACACTACGCCGCCTCCCCGCGCTCCTCTGGGCCTACTTCTTCAATCTCGCCCTGGCCTTCCTCTTCTCCATCAGCCTGAACCTTCAACTCTCCAGGCTGCTCAACCACTCCCTCGCCGCCCAGCGCCTCTCCAGTGGCTTCGATCTCGGCACCATCGGCGAAACCTACCTCCATCTCCACGAAGGTCCCCTGGGCGACGCCGGCGCCGTCACCGGTCACGCCTCCATCCCGCTCTTTCTCATCGTTTACTTCCTACTCGTTCCCGGCACTCTCTTCTGCTACCAGACAGACGCTCCCGCCCGTCTCGGCACCCTCCTCCAGCAAGGTCTCCTCTACTTCTGGCGCTTCGTCCGCATCACCCTCCTCACCCTTCTCATCTCCGGCCTCATCCTCAGCCCGCTCTTTTTCCTCCAGGGAAAATGGGCCGATCAGGTAGACGACCACATCGTAGGACGATCCGCCTTCCTCCTCATCCTCGCCGGCAACATCCTCCTCTTCCTCGTCGCCTCCATCCTTCGTCTCTACTTCGACCTCGTCGAGGTCTACACCGTTCAACTAGGCCAGCACCTTCGCCCCACGCTCTTCGGACAACAAGCCAAGCCCGACCGGCGTGTTCGCTACGCCCTTGCCCCCGCGTGGCGAACCCTGCGCACTCATTTCCACGAGGCCTGGCCCATCTTCCTCTTCCTCTCTCTCCTCGGATTCGCCGCCGTCATCCTGACCGCCCGCATCTCAATGCACATGCTCGCGCAGCCTCGCGTCTGGCCCACGTTTCTCCTGGCTCAACTCGGCCTCTTCCTCATGCTCCTCACCCGCTTCTGGCAACGCGGAGCCGAAACCTCCCTCGCCCTCCAGAACCCTATCCCATCGCCGTCACTGCCGCCCCCTGTTCATGTCGCCAGCCACGTTCATCCCACCGACCCCGTGAATCCCACCCGCATACACCTTACTCTCGAGCCCCACACCCCACCCCCAACGCCAACTCCAACCCCAACCCCCGAGCCAATCTCCGACCCCGAACCCGCTCCTCCATCGCTCGACGAGCCCGATCCGGGAGTCTTCCACCACGACCCCACCAGGCCACTCATCAAACCACAAAACTAAAGCCCCAGCATCTCACCGCACATTCACCGCACAGCTACCATCCAGAAACACACCTGCGGTAAAATATGAATAGATTATGAATTTGTACATTCTTCGCCACGCCAGCGCCGGTCTACGACGTCCTAATCCTCTCCTCGACTCCAAACGCCCCCTCGATAAAGAAGGCAAGAAGCACTGCCTCCAGCTGGCCCACGTGTTGAACGCGCTGAACATCCAGTTCGATCTCATCGTCTCAAGCCCCCTCAAACGCTGTCTCCAGACGGCATCCCTCGTCGGCACCGAGACCGGGTATGAGGCGCAGATCCTTCACTCCACCGCGCTCGCACCCGAAGCCACCCTCAAAGACTTCCAGAAGCTCCTTCGCGAGTGCTCCAATCGCGAGAACCTCCTCCTCGTCGGCCACAACCCGAACCTCACCACTTTTCTGGGTTCACTCCTCGTGCCCGCCTCCAGCCCCGAGGCAAAGGTCCGTCTCCGCAAAGGTTCGATCGCCCGCGTCGTCCTGACCCGCGGCCCCGCTACCCTGCAGGGATTGCTCGATCCCCGCACCGTCCGCGCTCTCTACGCCACCTCGACGAAGAGCTCCCGCCGGAAGACCTCGCGGAAGTAATCAGCCTCTTTCCGCAGAGACCAGGCCTCCAGCTCCGCCCCACCGCGTCCCGGCACCAGCTCCAGCAGCACCCGCTTCGGATACACATGCGTCCGCATCTGCAGCACAGCGCTCGCCCGGTCCTGGTTCAACGCTACCGCCAGCCGCAGCAGCACCACCGCCCGCGTCACATGCGCATGCTCTTCCACAGGGATCCAACGCATCGGCCGGTCCATCGGCTCCGGCCGGCTTTTGCCCATGTAACGCGCCAGCGCACTCACAATCAGCCGCTGCTCCGGCGAAAACCCAAAAATCTCCGAGTTGGCAATGATGTACTGCGTATGCCGGTAATGCCCCTGGTGGTTCATAAACTTCCCGACATCCTGCATCATCGCCGCCGACTCCAGCCACAGCCTGTACTCCTCCGGCAGCTCATGCACCCTCGCCAGCGCGTCGAACAGTTCCACCACATGCTGCCGCACCGGCTCAACACTTCGCTGTTCGATGTTGTACCGCTTGCATACCTCCAGCACTCCCGCCCAGCGCTCATTCTCGATCTTCTGGTGCACCGACGTCCGCAGATCGACCTCTGCCAGCATCTGCGCCAGCACCCCATCTCTCAGCCCCAGCGGCGAGTAACGAAATCCTTTCAACCCCAGCCGCTCGAGCAGACTCGCGTACACCAGCGACCCGCCAACAATAATCTCCGATCGCCGCGGCCCGATCCCCGGCACCGCTTCCCGCTGCGCGTTATTCATCTTTGCCAGCCGGTCCGCCAGCCTGCGAACATCGGGAGTGTCCGCCGTCATCGTCCCCACACGCTCCAGACGCTTCTTCGCCAGTGTCTTCTTGGTAGCCCGCCCTTTGCGTATATGTCCGCTCGCTTCCGCAAGCGCCGCCGCCGTCCCCGAGGTCGCGATCACCAGACCCACTCGCGGCGTCCCCAGCTTCTTCTCCGCGCGCCGCAGTTCGCGCTCGATAAACTGCTTCAACCTTGCGACGTCTTCCTTCGCTGGCGGATCGATTCGAAGAAACTCCTCCTGCAACCGCACCGCTCCCAGCGGCATCGTCACCATCGTCTTAATCCGTCCGCCATCGGACAACGTCACCTCGCAGCTCCCGCCACCCAGGTCGATCAGCAGACATTTACCACGGGCTCCCACCTCATGCGTTACTACGCCAAGATGAATCAGCCGGCCCTCTTCGAGCCCCGAGATCACTTCAACACCCCACCCCGTCGTAGCCTTTACCCACTCCGTAAACGCCGCCGCATTCCTCGCATCCCGCATGGCGCTGGTCGCCACGACGCGAACCTTATCCACCACATGCAGCTGCACTGCCTTGTGAAACCGCTTCAGCGCACGAATCGTCGCCGCCATCGCCTCCGGTGAGATCACTCCCGTCTGAAACACGCTCTCACCCAGCCGCGTCACCTCTCGATCTTCGTGCAGCGTCTTCAATCGGTGCATCTGCACCGTTGCAATCTTCAACCGGCACGAATTCGACCCAATATCCACCGCGGCAAACGTAGGCATCTTCCTGCATCACCTCTGGCGCAAAAAAATCCCGCCTCCAGCAGATTACATCCCCGCCTCCCCAATCCCTGCGTCCTTTCCTCGATCCACGACGTAACCTATTTATGCTGAAAGAGCACCACGACACATGATGAATCAAACCCTCCTCGAAACACCCGCCCCACTCCCCGCAACCCGCGACACAGCGCCTCCCCGTCGCTCCACCGCTCTGCTCGTCCTGAGCGGTCTCTGGCTCGTCCTCTACTTCGCCGCCCTCTGGAGCCCCCCGCTGCTCGACGACGCCGACGCCACCCACGCCAGCGCCGCCCGTCACATGGCCCTCACCGGCGACCTCGTCACGCTCCACGTCGACGGCGTCCGTTACCTCGAAAAGGCGCCACTCCCCTATTGGCTCGTCGCCCTCAGCTTCCGCCTCTTCGGCTTCAACACCTTCGCCGCGCATCTACCCCAGGCCATCGCCGTTCTTCTTCTCGCATTTCTCGGCTACCGCTGGGCCGAACAAGCCTTCGGCGCCCGCACCGCCTTCTACACCG
>DATMPD010000037.1:0-2594 GCA_035567955.1 Edaphobacter sp. | reverse complement strand
GCTCCAGAAGTCCCTCGCCAAGGAGCGCGGAGCCGCCGCCGACGCCCATGACCTCGAGGAGTTCAAGACCCTCGTCACCAGCGTCCTCACCAAACACGCCTCTGCCATCCTCCTCGATCCCGAGTACGGCCTCCCCGCCTCGAAACACCGCAACGGCAAGGGCCTCCTCCTCGCCTACGAGAAGACCGGCTACGACGCCACCACCCCCGGTCGCCTGCCCGATCTCCTCGACGTCTGGAGCGTTCGCCGCCTCAAGGAAGCCGGCGCCGACTGCATCAAAATCCTCCTCTACTACACCCCATTTGAAAAAACACCCGTCAACGACCTCAAGCACGCCTGGATCGAGCGCATCGGCGACGAGTGCATCGCCCACGACATCCCCTTCTTCCTCGAGTTCGTCGGCTACGACGCCGATGGCGGCGACGAAAAGTCCCTCGCCTACGCCAAAAAGAAGCCCGAGATCGTCTCCGGCTCCATGGCCGAGTTCGGCAAGGCCCGCTACAACGTCGACGTGTTGAAGGTTGAGGTTCCGGTCGAGATGTCCTTCGTCGAAGGCACCAAAGCCTTCAAGGGTGAGAAAGCCTACACCCGCAAAGAGGCGCTGCAGCACTTCCGCGATGCCGCCACCATGACCCACAAGCCCTTCATCTATCTCTCCGCCGGTGTCTCCAACCCGGTCTTCATCGAGACCCTCGAGTTAGCCGTAGAATCCGGCACCAGCTTCAACGGCGTCCTCTGCGGCCGCGCCACCTGGAAGGACGGCATCCCCATCTACGCCAAGCAGGGCCCCAAAGCCTTCGAGGATTGGCTCAACACCACCGGCGTCGAAAACATCAACAACGTCAACAACGCTCTCAAACAAGCCCACTCATGGCACGAAAAAGTCCACGCCCGCTAACGCAAACTGGGCAACAACCTGGCACCATTTTGCAGTTTCATCGCAAAGGATGGTTGCCTTCCTCTCCCAACCGACGCTCTCGGTCGTCTCAAATTAGAAGAAAAAGGCGCTGCAAAAATGCAGCGTCTTTTCTTGTTCCGATGAACCTAGGTCTCTTGTGCACCCGTTTAGAAGCGCCGCAAATCCCCTATTCCTCCAGCCCACGCTGGAGAAGATCGTCATGGAAGACGTAACGCCGCCAGTAACTTACGCGATCAACGCGTCATCGCAGAAGATCCTGCGTCTAACCCACAAGAGCCGCGGCGATGTCCACGGCTCTTCTCATATTTGCTTAAGGTTGAACCCCATAAAATTACTCTCAATGATTTGTAAATCGGCCCTGGCTATCGCTCTCACCCTGTCGCCCTGCGCGGCCCTATGCCAGACCGAGGGCGGCACTCTTCCCGCCGAGACTCCCCTCGCCCTGCGCATCGACGAACACCTTCCCATGCGCGACGGCCAGCCGGTTCGCGCTCACCTGATCTACCCCGTCTACGCCAATAACAAACTCCTTCTCCCCAAGGACACGATAGTCGCCGGCAGCGTCGTCGATCTCCGCTCCGACCACTCTCGCCGCGTCCGCGCCGTCATGGGAGGCGACTTCACCCCCTTCCACAAGCCCGTCGTCCACTTCACCAGCTTCGTCCTCCCCGACGGAACCACCATTCCCTTCGCCTCAGACGACGCCGCCGACGGTGCCCCAATCTTTCGCGCGATTCCCACGCCCCCCGCCAAGGGAGGCTTCATCCACCGTCAGTGGGATGGACTCCTCAGCGTAGCCCGCGCCGATATCGCGATCTTTACCGGCCCCGAGAAAGCTGACCGCTTCGTTCAGTTCATCTACACCCAGATTCCATACCATCCCCAGCGCATCGACAAGGGCACCGCCTGGACAATCGAAACCTCGCACTCCGTCGAGCTTCCCGCACTGCCCGCACCTCCCGTCATCGCCGCAGCACCTCCATCGAAGCATCACTTCTGGGAGGAACCTGATCCCCCTGCCGACCCCGCCAAAACCGATACCGGCAGTTGGATCGTCCAGGCCAATCTTGACGATCCGCTCAGCTCCGAGACCTCCAAAGACGGCCAGGCGATCAAGGCCACCGTCGCCGAACCCATCTACAATCCCGACCACACCATCGCCATTCCCCAGGGTTCTACCCTCATCGGAACCGTCACCCGCGCCAGGCCCGCCCGTAAGTTCGGACGCACCGGCGTCCTCACCTTCAACTTCGTCCAGCTTCAGGTTCCCCACGAAGAGACCCGAACCGTCGAGACCCGCCTTACCGGAGCCGACTCTGCACGCGATATCGCTCTCACCTCCGAGGGCCAGCCCAAGTCGAAGCCGCAAGACAAGATCAGCCTACCCATCCTCCTCGCCCTCATGGCCAGCCGCCCGCTCGATGGCGACAATCATGACGCCCTCACCGGTGGCGGAGGCAACAGTCTGGGCAAGAACGCGGTCGGTGGAGCTGCCGGCCTTGGCCTCGTCGGCACCGTGATCGGCCTAACCGGGGTCTCACCCAACGTCGCGGCCGGCATTGGCTACTACGGCGCAGCGCGCGCCACCTATTACCGCTGGATCGCTAAAGGCCAGAAGATCGACTTCGCCAAAAACACCCGCATCGTCGTGGAAACTACCCCGCGCCGCTCCGCC
>DATMPD010000036.1:0-12623 GCA_035567955.1 Edaphobacter sp. | reverse complement strand
CTGCTGCAGACGCAACGGAACCTGTACAACATTGCGCTGTTCAACGAGGTGATCGCGGCGGTGCAGAACCCGCAGGGGGACGCTCCGCAGAAGAATGTTCTGCTGCAGTTGTCGGAGGCGAAGCGGTGGAACGTGACGTATGGGGTCGGCTTGGAGGCGCAGACGGGAACGCCGCAATCGGGCACGATCTCGGAGGCATCGTGCATACAGTTGCACATTAACCCGTGCAACCAGCTTACGCAGGAAGGGAAGACGGGTGTGAGCCCGCGGGTCTCGTTTGACGTGTCGCGGATCAACCTGTGGGGGACGCAGGACTCGCTGACGCTGCATTCGTCGTATGGATTGTTGGAGCAGGTGGCGATCCTGACGCTGCAGAACCCGCACCTGTATGGAGCCAAGAATTTTTCCGCGGCGATTTCAGGCGGGTACTCGAACATTCAGGACATAACGACGTTTACGGCATCGACGCTGCAGGGAGATTTTCGCATTACGCAGAAGTGGCGGCGGCGGGACACGTTTATCTACGACTTTCTATACCGACGGGTGGAGGTCGCCAACGTACAGGTTTCGGCGGACTTGATTCCACTGCAGTCGCAGCCGGTGCGTGTGGGTGGTCCGGGGGCGACCTGGCTTCACGATACGCGGTCGCCGGGACCGCTGGATGCGGTGAAGGGCCAGTACACGACGTTGCAGACGTTTCTTGCTTCGTCGAAGTTCGGTTCGCAGACGGACTTCTGGAAGATTGATGGAACGAACGCGACGTACTACCAGTTCGGCAAGCAGAAGTATGTGGTTGCACGGAGTACGCGGATTGGGTATGAACAGTCGTCGGGGGCGAATCCGAATGTAGGGAACGCTGCCTGCTTGAATCCGGATCCACAGGGTAACGATCTGTTGAATACGAACGCAAGTTGCGTCGCGGTTCCGCTGCCGGAGCGGTTGTATGCCGGCGGGGCGAACTCGCTTCGGGGGTTTCCGATCAATGGAGCCGGACCGAGGGATCTGCAGACGGGATTTCCGGTGGGCGGGACGGCTGCGTTTGTGAATACGCTCGAGTTTCGGATGCCGGCGCCGACGCTGCCGCTGGTAGGCAACAGCGTGAACTTCGTTCTGTTTCACGATATGGGGAATGTGTTTCAGCTGGCGTCGCAGATGTTTCCGAGTTTTCTGCGCTTCCATCAGCCGGATAAGCAGACGTGCGCCAATGTGTCGGGAAGCATTGGGACCTGCAACTTCAATTATTTTTCCCATGACGTGGGGTTAGGAGCGCGATACAAGACGCCGGTGGGACCGATTCGCCTGGACTTCAGCTATAACTTGAATCCTCCGGTGTATCCGGTGATTTATGACTTCAACAACAACCCTCCGCATGAGGGCCAGGCTGGGCATTTTAATTTCTTCTTCAGTATTGGAGAGAGTTTCTAGATGGGTTTGATGGCGCAGAAGACGACAGGGTGGCGGTTGAAGGGCGCGGTTGCGTTCCTTGCGATCTCTGTTGCGATGTCTGGGCTGATGGCGGAACGGGTGTGGGCTGGTCAGGCTGTGCCTGCAAAGGCTGCCCCACCAAAGGCTGCTCCACAGGCAAAGACGGCTTCTCAGGCCAGCGGTGCGGTTGCGAACGCGGGGCCGGAGCTGGGGGTGGTTCTGGACCGCCTGATTGCGGTGGTGAACGAGGACGTGATTCTGGAGAGCGATGTGGACGAGGAGCGACGGTTTGAGGAGGTTCAGCCCTACCGCTCGGCCCCTGTGTTCTCACGGGAAAAGATCCTTGAAAGGTTGATAGACCGGACGCTGATTCTGCAGCAGGCGGCGCTTGAGCCTGAGGACGCGATCCCGGACAGGGACCTGGATGCTCAGCTGGCTACGCTGCGGAAGGATATACCGGCGTGCAAGCAGTATCACTGCGAGACCGATGACGGCTGGAAGAAATATCTGGGCGATCACGGGTTTACGGAGGAGGAGTTTCGTGCTCGGTGGAAGCTGCGGATGCAGCTGCTGAAGTTTATCGAGGTGCGTTTTCGGAATGGCATCAACGTTAAGGATTCCGAGATCCAGGAGTATTACGAGAAGACCATGCTGCCGGAGTATGCGAAGCGGAATGTGACGCCACCGAAGCTGGAGACGATTCAGAAGCGGATTGAAGAGGTGCTGCTGCAGCAGGAGGTTGGGGCGCTGCTGCAGGACTGGTTGAAGTCGCTGCGGGCACAGGGAAGCGTGCGGATCCTCACACCGGGTGAGGTGACGCCGTGAGCGATCTGGAGCAGAAATTACAGGAGAAGAAGGAACTTCTCAAGGAGAAGGTTGGCGGGGAGATCGCCAAGGTGAAGCGTTCGCTGGCGACCCGGATGGGTCGCGCGGTGGCTTGGACTGTGATTGGGATTGTGGTCGTGTTGATGGTGTTGTTTGGGACGTTTGCGTGGTATTCGACGACGGATGACTTCAATCGCCGGGTGGGCAGGCAGGTTGTTAAGGTTCTGGAGGATGCGACGGGCGGGCGAGTGGAGCTGGGCCGGATCACTTTTGATTTACGGCACCTGGCGATCGAAGCCGATGGGCTGGTGATTCATGGGCTGGAGGGGCCGGGGGAGGCTCCGTATCTGGCGGTGGACAAGATTGAGCTTCGACTGAAGCTTCTAAACCTGCTTTCGTATTCGGCGGGGGCGGGAGTTCAGTCGCATGTCCGGCTGAGCTACCTGGGGGTTGTGCATCCGCAGTTCCATTTGATTGTGGATAAGGATGGGAAGACGAATCAGCCGGAGCCGAAGCATCCGAGCACAAGCAAGACGCCGCTGACCGATACGCTGCTGGACCTGAAGGCGGAGCAGGTGGTGGTGACCAACGGTATGGCGCTGTTGAACAATCGCGCGATTCCGTTTGATATGGCGGCGCGGGACCTGGGCGCAGAGGTGCACTATATCGGTTCGACGGATCGTTATGGGATGAGCGTCGATTTGAAGGATCTGCGGACGAAGATTTCGAAGCAGGTGGAGGCGCAGTCCGCGTTGCATGTGGCGGGGGAGCTGGGGCGGGACGCGGTGGAGCTGCAACATTTTGAGTTCACCAGCGGGAAGAGCTCAAAGCTGGAGGCGACGGCGAGTCTGAAGCACTTTGCCAAGCCGGAGTGGCAGGCGGCGGTGAAGGGTTCGCTGGAGCTGAAGCAGCTTTCAGTGCTGGCCGACGTGGATGGGCTGAATGCGGGGACGGTCGCGCTGGATTTGAAGAGTCATAACTGCGTGACGTCGCCGGCGGTGGCGCAGAAGCATCCGCCGTTCTGGCAGCGGAGCCATCCGAAGGAGACGGCGAAACCGCCGCGGCCGTTGCCGCCGGATCCGGACTGCGTGGCGGGATATCTGCTGGTGGGGACGGCGAAGATTTATAAAGCCGCGTACAGGAACGTTAATGTGCGGCTCCATGATGTGGACGGCAGCGCCACGCTGCACGTGACGCCGACGGAGCTTTTGCTGACGGCGCTGACGGGTTATCTGCCGGGGGGCGGGAGCGCGTCTGGAGAGCTACGGATTGCGAACTGGCTGGGCGAGGTGCCGCCGAAGGATGTGGCTGCGAGCTCACCGACGACGAAGGCCGCCGTAACGACGACGAACAAGACAGCGAAGGCAGTGGGGGCGGAGGAACCTATCAAGGATACGAAGGTGCCGCCGGTGTCGACGGCTCATGCGTATCTGACTGCGACGCTGGCGAAGATTCCATTGCGAACGATTATGGATGTGACCGCGCCGGAGCATTATGGGGACCTGGGGTTCGATACGGCGGTGAGCGGGCCGGTTAAGGTGGAGTGGGGCGGACCGGCGAAGAATATCGACGAGACGGTGGAGGTGGATGGAAATCTGACGTTTGCGCCGACGGGGGTGAAGCGGCCGGGTGCGTTGAACGATGTTCCGGTGACGGGGCAGACGCTGGCGCACTATTCGGGAAGGAATGAGACGGTTCGGATTCAGCGGATCACGCTGCAGATGCCGCAGACGAACTTTGAGGCCTCGGGTGTCCTGGGGGTGAACCTGGGCGATCCGCTGACCGATCTACGGGTGGATCTGACGGTGCGGGATCTGTCGGAGTATAACCAGCTGCTGACGACGCTGGATCTGGAAGGCAATGGAAAGAGGGGAACGGCGGCGATTCCAGTGAAGCTGCATGGCGCGATGCAGTTCAATGGGACGGCGAAGGGGAGGATTGCGGACCTGGATGTGAAGGGCCACTTGCAGGCGACGAATGCGGAGTTTGCGCTGGGGACGACGGACGTGCTGCTCGATTCGGTGGTGACTGACGCGGAGTATTCGCCGAACTCGGGCGTGGTGGTGGCGAGTTCGACGATCAAGCGGGGGACGGCGGTGCTGAATGTCGAAGGGAAGATTGTGCCGCGGAAGGTGGTGTCGCATCGCGGCGTGGCGACGTATGTGTGGGATGACGGAATGACTCTGGATGCGCAGGCGCAACTGGCCAACGCGCAGGTGGTGGATGTGCTTCAGATTGCCGGACAGCAGGGGAAGGTTCCGCTGACGGGGACGATGACGTTGAATGGCCATGCGGCGGGGACGCTGAGGAGCTTGAGTGGAGGCGGGCATGTCGCGCTAGCGAACGGTGTGGCTTATGGCGAGCCGTATGAATCCGCGGTGGTGGAGCTGACGGTGCAGGGCAAGGCAATTGAGGCAAGCAGCGCCGTGTTGAAGGTGCATGGGATGCAGATCGCCGGCAACGGCGGGTATGACTGGGGCAGCGAACATCTGCACGCGCACATGGAGGGACACGATATTTTGCTGTCGAAGTTTGTGACGGTCGAGCGCGCCAAGACCGAGGTGGATGGGGTTATGAGCGTGGTGGCCGATGCGAATGGAACGATGACGCAGCCGGGACTGAAGGCGAATTTGAAGCTTACGCGCGCGACGTATCGGGGACAAGGAATCGGTGAGGCGGCGGTTGAGGCACACAGTACTGGAGATACGGTATATGTCACGGCGAATTCGATGCTGGTGGGGGCGAAGGTAGACGTGACGGGACAGGCGAGGCTTGCGGGGGAGTACCCGGCACAGGCGAAGGTGACGATCGCGGGGTTCGATATCGGCAAGCCGATGGCGATGTTTGGGCCCGGAACGATGAAGGTGCAATCGGCGATCGATGCGACGGCGACGGTGAGCGGGCCGCTGAAGAAGCCGAAGGGGTTGAGCGGAGAGGCGGTGTTCAGCCCGGTGGAGGTGAAGCTGCAGGGGATTGAGTTGAAGGCGGCGGAGCCGTTGCGTGTGGGCCTGAGCGACGGCGTGGCTACGCTCGAACAGGTCCACATTACCGGACAGGATACGGATATGCGGGCGAGCGGGACGGCGCAGTTGTTTGGAGCGACGGACCCGAAGGGCGGCAAGATGGATGTGAAGGCAGTTGGAAGTGTGAGCATGGCGCTGCTGCACACGTTCGATAACGACATCCTCGCGACGGGAAAGATGGAGTTTACGGTGGGGGCGGGTGGGCTGGTGACGAATCCGGAGTTGACCGGCAGGGTCCAGTTCGAAAAGGTAAACGTCGCGATGGACGGAGTTCCGAACGGGTTGACCAATATGAATGGGACGCTGGTGTTCAGTGGCGATCGGCTGCAGGTAGAAAACCTGACGGCGACGACGGGCGGCGGCACACTGAAGCTTGGCGGCTCGATTCGCTACAAGAATGGCGTGTATGCGGATCTGACGGCGACGGGCAATGTGGTGCGGGTGCGGCTGTATGGGTTGAGCGCGACGGCGAACGCGAATCTGAAGCTGCAGGGGGGCACGGAGAGCGCGATCTTGAGCGGGACGATCCTGATAACGCGGTTTGGGGTTGGCGCGGATGTGGATTTTGCGGCGTTCGGGTCGCCGGGCGGGGTGAGTGCTCCGCCTGATCCGAACTCTCCGGCGAACAAGATTCGATTGGATGTGCATGTGACGAGTGCGCCGCAGCTGGACTTTCAGAACTCATATGCGAAGCTGGCGGGAATGGTGGATTTGACGATTCGGGGGACGGCGGCGGTGCCCTCGGTGCTGGGGCGAATCGAGATCAACGAGGGAAGCGCGACGTTCGCGGGGCAGAAGTATCAACTGCAGCGGGGAGAGATTTATTTTACGAACCCGGTGCGGATCGACCCGATCATCGATCTGGATGCGACGGCGCAGGTGGAGAACTACGACATCACGGTGGGGCTACATGGGACGGCGACGAATCTGAAACCGACGTACCGGTCGGAGCCGCCGCTGAGTGAGTCGGACGTGTTCGCGCTGCTTGCGCTGGGGCGGACGCAGGAGGAGGCGCAGCTCTATCAGGAGAAGCAGGTGCAGCAGGGCACGGATCCGACGACGAGCGCGCTTCTGGGCGGGGCGTTGAATGCTACGGTAAGCAACCGGGTGCAGAAGCTGTTCGGCGTGGGCAGCGTGAAGATCGATCCGGCGTTCGTGGGGACGCTGGGCCAGTCGTCTGCGAGGATCACCGTGCAGCAGCAGATATCGCGGCAGGTTACTGCGACGTTTGCGACCAACGTCAACACGTCGGCGCAGCAGTTGATCCAGGTGCAATACGATTTGAATCACGATAATTCGATTGTGGTGACGCGCGATGAGTCGGGTGTCTTCAGCGTCGTGTATAAGCTGCGGAAGCGTTACCGCTAGACCGCTCGAGAGTCGGCAAGCGGCATCTTATTTTGTGGGATTCGTGATTGAACCAACTGCCGCAGCACTGACGATTTCAGGAGGAATGATGAATTGGACGACGAGTTTTAGACGTGCGAGTCTGCTCGCTTTGGCCGGAGCGCTGCTGTTCGCAGTGCCAGCAAGGGCGACGGCGCAGGGTGGGTCGAACGATGCGCAGAACGATGCGCAGATTCAGGCTGATGTGATGAAGGCGCTGGATAACAAACGGTTCAAAGACGTGAAGGCTTCGGTGAAGAACGGGGTGGTGACTCTGACGGGGACAGTGGATCTCTACAGCGCGAAGGTGGATGCAGATAACCGGGCGCATCATCGCAAGAATGTGAAGGGCGTGGAGAATGAGATCGAAGTTGCGGGGCCGACGGTGGACGACAGGACACTGCGGGACAAACTGGCGGAGAAGCTGGCCTATGACCGCATCGGGTATTCGACGAATGCGTTCAACGCGTTCACGATCGGCGTGCAGAACGGCACAGTGACGCTAGGTGGAACCGCGTATGGTCCGTCGGATAAGGACTCGGCGATCAGCCTGGTGGAAAACTATCCTGGCGTGAAGGACGTGGTGGACAATATCGACGTCGCTCCGGTGTCTCCGATGGATGACCGGATCCGGCTGGCGGAGGCGCGGGCGATCTATGGATTTCCGCAGCTGAATAAGTACGCGATCGATCCTGCGAAGCCGATTCGCATTACGGTGGTGAATGGAAATGTGACGCTGTCGGGTGTGGTGGATTCGCAGGCGGACAAGGATGTCGCGAATATCCGGGCGAATGGCGTTCCGGGCGTCTTCAAGGTGGTGAATAACCTGCAGGTGGTGGGTGGATCGGAGAAGCCGGAGAAGGAAAAGTCTGAGAAATAGATTGGTGCGCTGACGAGCGGTTCGAAGAGCAGGAGTTCCCCTGGGCTAGCCGGATCCATGCAACTGCAACCGCAGATCCCCCATTCGACTTCGCTCAGGGCAAGCTCTTCGGGGATGACAACAAGAAAGGCAAAAGCAAGGCAAAGGCATGTTTGTGCGGCCCATCTCTTTTACGATACAGGGATGACTTCGTTGTGGAGAAGCACGGTTGTAACGCTTGAGATGATCAAGTGGGAGCACTCGGTGTTTGCGCTGCCGTTTGCGTTGACGGGGGCGGTGCTGGCCGCGGGGGGGTGGCCTACGCTGCGGGTTCTGGGGTGGATCGTGATCTGCATGGTGGCGGCGCGATCTGCGGCGATGGCGTTTAATCGCCTGGTGGATGCGCGGCTGGATGCGGCGAATCCGCGGACGGCGATGCGGGCTTTGCCGGCGGGAACGCTGAGCAACGGGTTTGTCGGTGGATTTGTTCTGGTGTCGGCGATGGTGTTTGTGCTGGGCGCGGCGATGCTGAACCGGCTGACGCTGGAGTTGGCTCCGCTGGCGCTGGGAGTGGTGCTGGTCTACAGCTATATGAAGCGGGTGACGCGGTGGTCGCACCTGGTACTGGGGCTGGCGTTGGGGATTGCCCCTTCGGCCGCGTGGATTGCGGTGCGGGGATCGCTTGACTGGCGGATTGTGGTGCTGACGGGGGCGGTGCTGCTTTGGGTTGGCGGCTTTGATGTGCTCTATGCGTGTCAGGACTTTGAACACGATCGCAGGGTGGGGTTGAACAGCGTGCCGCAGGCCTTCGGGCTGGTGCCTGCGTTCTGGATCGCACGCGCGATGCATGCTGCAATGCTGCTGATGTTGTGCTGGCTGGTGGTCTTGTTTGGATTGGGTAAGGTGGCGATGATGGGAGTGGCGGTGGTGGCGATTCTGCTGCTGTATGAGCACTCGATCATTTCGCCGAAGGATTTAAGGCGCATGAACGCGGCCTTCTTTACGTTGAATGGTGTCATCTCGGTGGTGTTCTTTGTCTTTATTACGTTGGATGTTCTGACGCAACGATAGAAGGCCCGCCGGGGCGGCGGGCCTTTGGTGAGGGCATGCCTGATTTTCCGCGGGCTAGCTGCGATGCTCACTCTTGATGTGGTCCAGCTTTTCGCTGACTTTTTCCTTGATGTTCTGTGCAGTGTTGACGATTTTCTCGCGGGCGTTGTGGGCTTTGTCCTCGGCGCGGTACTTCAAATCTTCTCCCTCAGCGCGCGCTTTGGCCCGATTGTCTTCATGCACGACGTCGGCGGTATCTTTCGCATTGCCCCAGGTTTCTTTTGCGACGCCTTTGATCTGCTCAGCGGCTCCGGCGTTGGCCAACTTCTGATTGCCGACGGCTTCGCCGACGCCCTGTTTGATTTTGCCTGCTACCTGGTCGAACTTTCCTTCCACTTTTTCGGTATTCATACAGACTCCTTGGTGCTGCGGGGAGGGCTACTGGTTTGTGCTGGCCCGGGCCGTCAGACGACTCGTCGGCCAGACATGAGATTGAAGATGAGCACGATGATGGCGAGAACCAGAAGGATATGAATCCAGCCTCCCAGCGTGTAGCTGCTGACGAGTCCTACAACCCAGAGGATGAAGAGAATAATCGTGATTGTCCAAAGCATGTTTCGTTCTCCTAAACGATAGCCGGCTTTACTTTCCCCGGTTCGCAGTGATGTGCAGTACAGCGCGTACAGGTGATAAGTTGCCGGAGGTGTGAGGTAGGTTGCCAATGAGAATAAAATATGAAGCAATTGTCTGCATACAAGCGAGGTATCCGGATTGAGGGTGGCGATTCAAGGAGAGTTGGGCTCAAACAGTCATATGGCGGCGATTGAGATGCTGGACGACCAAGGCGTCGTCGAGATCGTGCCATGCACTGTCTCGGCCCAGGTTCTGGCGAAGGTGGTTGGGGGTGAGGTTGACGGCGCAGTGCTGCCGATCGAAAACAGCCTGCATGGATCGGTCGCGGAACACTACGATCTGCTGCTCGCGTTGCCGGTGCGGATCCAGCGGGAGAGTCTGCTGAGGATCCGGCACAACGTGATTGGGATGCCGGGGGTGAGGCTGGCAGAGGTGCGAAAGGTCATGTCGCATCCGGTGGCGCTGTCGCAGTGCAGGCGGTTTCTGGCGGAGCACCCGGAGATCGAAGTTGTGCCATTTTATGACACGGCCGGGAGCGTGAAGCATCTGATGAAGGCGGGTTTGCGGGAGGTGGCGGGGATCGCTCCCGGGCTTGCGGCAAGAGAGTATGGGGGCGAGGTGCTGGTGCCGGGAGTGGAGGACCACGCTGAGAATTACACGCGGTTCCACCTGCTGGGGCGGGAGGATGCGACGGGAGGGGAAGCCTGCGCCGGTGCGGATAAGATGAGCCTGGCGTTCGCCATCGAGCATCGGCCGGGGACGCTGGTGGCTGCGCTGCAGCGTCTGGCGAATGCAGGGGTGAATCTGACGAAGATCGAGTCGAGGCCGGTGCCGGGGAGTCCCTGGGAGTACGTGTTTTATGTGGATGTGCGGTTCGATTCCGCGGAGGAGGCGGAGGCTGCGTTGGACGCACTGCGCGAGCACTGCCGGATGGTGAAGGTATTGGGGCGGTACCGGGCGGCTTAGGTTTCGAGCAAGGGCTCGGCTGATGATGGGGTCTTGAAGGCGGCGCGATGGCGATGGAGCAGCCAGAGGACGAACCCGTAGAGAATGATAAACGGGATGCATGAGGCGATGATGAAGGTCCGGCTGTAGTTGAAGAAGGTCTGGGGTTGGCCGGGCATGGTTGGGATTGCGGACATCAATTGCGCCATGTAGAGACGGAACTGTGCCTGATACCACGGAAGAGAGGCCAGGACGATATTGCAGCAGCCGAGAATGAGGAAGGCGATCGTGATGAGGCGCGCGGGTTCGCTGAGGCGCAGAAGGCCGTAGCCGGTCCACCCCATAAGGGCCGCGAAACAGAGATACATGATGTGAGATCCAGTTGGCGAAAGGATGAATCCAAGAAGGAAGGCGGGGAAGGGCAGGATGGCACAGAACAAGCCGCAGAGTGCGGAGAAGAGAAGGAAGCAGGCGATGATCTTGACTGCGGTGGGGGTGCGGTTGAATCTGCCATGGAAAGCTGGAGTTTGAAGGAGAGCGTTTGAGTACGAGAATAGCTCGCGGGTGGAACGGAGGTTGAAGTAGATGAGCCACCAGATTCCGGTTGCGGCAAACAGGAGATTGACCCCAACCATGAATGCGGTGATCAGAAATGCGATGTGAGGGTCGACCGACGGTTGTTGGGGTGTGAGTCCGGGGACCAGGCGGCTGAGAATGGTGAAGACTGCGGCGAAGAGGTTGACCGCGGCGAGTCCGCCACCGATGATGAGGATGGAGTAGCGGCCCCATGGGCGGAGGCGTAGGATGCCGATTACCGTCAGAATTGCCCAGACGGTGAGGACAGCGTAGAAGGCGCCGATTGCAAGCATCAGATAGAGGATGAAGTGGCGCGAAGCGGCGAAAGCGGGCTGATGGGCGGCGAAGATGCCGGAAAACGCCATGAGAGCGGCCATCAAGAGAAGAAATAGCGCGATCAGGCTCAGGACAATCGCTGAGAGAATGAGTCCAATAGGTCGTTTCATGGCGCGGCCAGTGTAAGCCGGTGAGCCGTAGGTCCAGAGAATTTATTTGCTGACCGGGTTTCGCTGATCTCAGTCTGCACATCAAAAATTTACAACGAGATTGATGAAAAAGGGGTTATGGCCGATGACTAGGGTTATCGAGCGTGGTGGGGAGAGAGAAGAGGATCGGATTTGCGTCCAGAGCGAGACTTGCTGCATCCAATAGTGGATAATCTGATAGAGGTAGACTCAATGTCGAACGATTTTGTAAGTGTTATTCAACCGACGGCGGCCAAGGGTGCCGAAGGATCCGATCCTGAGGTTGCGGGAAGACGGCCTGTTCCGGTGCTGCCGGTGCGGGATACGGTTCTGTTTCCGCACGCGGTGCTGCCGCTTACGGTGGGACGTGACAGCTCCATCCAGCTGATTCAGTCGCTGGGGGAGGAGAAGACGATTCTGGTGGTGGCGCAGCGAGATGCGCGCCAGGATTCGCCCCAGGCGGCGGATCTGTATGCGGTTGGGACGCGGGCGACTGTTCATAAGGTCGTCAAGATGCCGAACCAGAGCCTTTTTGTCTTTACCGAGGGGAATGAGCGGGTGCATCTGGGCGAGTTTGCCCAGCTGACGCCGTTCATGACGGCTGAGTATGAGCCGATCGTCGATGTCGAGCCGCAGCAGTCGCCTGAGGCGGAGGCGCTGCAACGGAATGTGGTGAGCCAGTTCCAGCAGATTGTGACCTCTTCGCCGACGTTGAGCGATGATCTGCAGACGATTGCGATCAATATCGAGGAGCCGGGCAGACTGGCGGATTTTATCGCTTCGTCGCTGCCGTTTCTGACAACGACGGACAAGCAGGAGCTGCTGGAGACGGCGGATGTTTCGGCGCGGCTGGAGCGCATCAACAAGCACCTGGCGAAGGAGCTTGAGGTGCAGCAGCTGCGGAACAAGATTCAGACCGAGGTGCAGGATTCGGTGCAGTCGTCGCAGCGGGACTACTACCTGCGCGAGCAGTTGAAGGCGATCCAGAAGGAACTGGGGGATGTAGACGATACCCAGAAGGACATCGCCGATTTGAAGGAGAAGATCGAGACTGCGGGGATGCCGGATGAGGTCAAGAAGGATGCTCTGAAGGAGCTGGGACGTCTGAGCCGGATGAATCCTGCAGCGGCGGACTATTCGCTGACGCGGAACTATGTAGAGTGGCTGGCGGTGCTGCCGTGGTCGAAGACCTCTGCGGGCGAGGTGGACATTCTGAAGGCGAAGGAGATTCTTGACGCCGACCACTATGGCCTGAAGAAGGTGAAGGACCGCATTCTGGACTATCTTTCGGTGCGGCGTTTGAAGCCGGATATGAAGGGGCCCATTCTGTGCTTTGTTGGGCCTCCGGGCGTGGGCAAGACCTCGCTGGGGCGGTCGATCGCGCGGGCTTTGGATCGGAAGTTTTCGCGAATTTCTCTCGGTGGCATGCATGATGAG
>DATMPD010000035.1:0-3019 GCA_035567955.1 Edaphobacter sp. | reverse complement strand
GGCTTGTCGCGTTTGCCGAAGAGAGAAAAGGCCATCATCTTCTAGTTTAGCGGAGACGAGCGGAACCTTGCGTGTTAGCTTGGGTTTCACTTGATTATGCGTGATTTGAGAACGACTTTCCTGGCTGGGCTTTTTCTTTGTCTGATAGGAACGCTGGCTGCTCGAGAGCCCATGTGGTCGCAGCAGGCGCCGGTTGCGCCAACCGATACGACGACGCTGCATGTGGCATCGCGGCTGGTGGTGCTCGATCTGGTGGTGATCGACCGCAACGGCAAGTTTGTGTCCAATCTTGACCGCTCGCAGTTTACCGTGACGGAAGACAAGACGCCGCAGACGATTCGGAACTTCGACCCGCCGGATGGGCACGAGATGCCGGCGGGGTCTGCAGGCAAGATGCTGGTCGAGAGCAGTGCAGACCTGCCGAAGATCGGCAATGCACCGGTAAATGTTCTGGTCTTTGATGAGGTGAATACGCCGTTTCTGCAACTGGCCTATGCGCGGCAGATGATGGAGCGCTATCTGAAGCGGATGCCGGAGGTGTTGCCGGTGCCGACGCTGTTCCTCGCAGCGGGCGCGAAGAAGATTGCGGTGCTGCACGACTATACGCAGAGCCGCGCGGACCTGCTGGCGAGTATTCGCACGCATACGACCGACACGGACTTTACGATGCTGACGAATACTCTGAACGGAGGCAGGTCGGGTTCGGATGACGGGATGGTGAAGACGCTTGGCGCGTTGACGCAGATTGCGAGCAGCGTGCGCGGGGTGCCGGGGCGCAAGAACGTCATCTGGGTGGGGACAGGATATCGGAACGCGAGCGATCTGAACAATCTGAGCAACGTGGACAATGACAAAGTGAAGGCTGCTATCCGGACGGTAACTGACCGTATGCAATCGGCACACGCGACACTGTATCTGATCGACCCGGAGGGCGTGGTCGCCAGGGATCCGGGCAATGCCGATGCGCTTGGCAACGGAATGCCCGGCGATGCGGCTACTGGATATGGAGCTTACAGCCCCGGGCTTGGCTTCGAGAACCTTGTCTACACGACGGGTGGACGGATTCTGGGAGGGCGCAACGATGTTGATGCGGAGATTGGGCAGACGGCGATGGAAGGCACGAAGTACTACACGCTGTCCTACGTGCCCACGAGTCTGGACGATGCGGCCAAGCCATACCGGAGGATACGGGTTAAGGTGAACGATCCTTCGTTGCGGGTGATTACGCGCGATGGTTACTTTGGCGGAGAAGAGAAGGTGGACGCGGTAGCGCCCAACACGGTGAAGAAGCAGCCGAAGCAACTGCTCTTCGACCTGACGGCCGCGGCGAGAACGACGCTGGTGTATAGCGGGCTGCACGTGGAACCGGTACAGGCGAAGAACGGCTATTTGCTGAAGGTAAAGGCCAGCGACCTGACGTGGGCGCCGCAACCGGACGGTTCGCGGGTGGCGGAGGTGACGGTGGTGGCGGTGGGATACAGCAGTCGCGATAAGGAGCTGGGCCAGCGTGCGGCAGAGCTGCAGCAGCAGATCGAGGCGAGCAATGTGATTGGGCCGCAGTCTCAGGTTGGGTTTGCCTTTCCGTTCGCTGTGCCGGCGGGGACGTCGCGGGTACGGATTGTCATGCGCGATGCGGCGACAGGAGCTATGGGCTCGGCGAATACGAAGCCGTAGAGGTCACAAGGGCTTCAGGCTGTTCTGGTAGACGCGCAGGCGGACATAGCCTGCCTGGAGGAGAGGTGTGTCGACGTGGTGGGAGTGGCCGTGTTCGAGGAGATCGCCCAGGATGGTGTCGACTTCAACGGGGGCTCCTTTTTTCAGGTCTCGGTACATGGACGAGGTGAGATTGGAGCCCTTAGCGGTGACTGCCTGGTACAGGAAAGCGACGAGGGCTGGTGGGAGCGGGAATCCGCAGGCGGCGGCCACGGCTGCGCATTCGTCGAGAGCCCGCAGCATGCTCCGCTCTCCGTCGGGGACTGCGTTGATTTCGCCTATGGGGCCGCCGAGCAGGCAGGTGACAAGACCGAGTGAGGCGATCATGACCCACTTATGCCACATCGCCTGCAGGATAGCGGTGGAGAGTTCGGTCTCGAAGCCGGCGTTTCGCATCGTCTCATCGAAGGCACGAATGCGCGGTGTGATCTCGCCATTGAGTTCGCCGTAGGTGAGCTTCTGCATGGGAGTGATCTGGACGATGCGTCCTTGTTCGTCGAGGTCGGTGGAGACCATGCAGACGCCGCCGAGTACAGGGCGATCGCCGAAGTGGCCGGTGAGGATTTCGATGTGGCGCATGCCGTTGAGGACGGGGTAGATCATGGTGTCGGGGCCGACAGCCGGGGCCATGTCTCTCATCGCTTGATCGAGGGCCTGGGCCTTCACGCTGAGGAAGATGATGTCGAAGGGGCTTTCCAGTTCTTTGCCGGTGATGGTCTTGGGCTGGAGGGTGAGGTCTCCGTGGGGGCTGACGATGCGCAGGCCTTCACTGCGGAGTTGCTGCGAGCGAACGGGTCTGACGAGAAAGGTGACGTCTCGTCCGGCCTGTGCGAGACGCGCTCCAAAGCAGCCGCCGACGGCGCCGGCACCAACGACAAGGATCTTCATAGGTTTTTTTGATGCTCAAGGCTGCGCGGTGGGTGCGCGGGCATTGTTCTTGTTATGAGTTGCTGGTTAAGGAGTGGTGGAGGTTGGCGCAGGTTTTGGCGGAGCCGAGGAATAGATACCAGGGCGTACAAGAAGAAGGAGATAGATGAGCAGGATTGCGATGAGGACGAGGCCACCGATGAAGATGTGCGGCCGGAAGCCCATCACGGTTCTGTGGCGGGGAAGATCAGGAGGTGGGATGTGTTCGTGCTCGTGGTCGCGTTCGTGGCTGTGTTCAGGCATGCACACAAGCTTACTTCGCAAATCCGTTGATCGGCTGCCCCGGCGGAAAATATCTTTCTGCAGCGAAGAGTTACGCTGTGACCGCTAGCCTGAGTTGAATAGGCCTGTGACTGTGTGGCGTCACTTGAGTTGCCGG
>DATMPD010000034.1:0-24958 GCA_035567955.1 Edaphobacter sp. | reverse complement strand
GGTGGAACGAGGCAGGGCGGTTGCTCCTTCTTTGGGGCTGATGCACTATGGGCTGGTGCTGGCAGGGCTGGGGACGGCGCTGCTGGGGCCGATTCTGCCGGTGCTGGCGAGGCAGTGGGGAATGCTGGATTCGCAGAGCGGCCTGCTGATGATGGCGAAGTTCTGTGGGGCGTTTCTGGGCGGGGTTACGGTCTCGCGTAAGCTGCGGTGGAGTCTGCTCGCTGGGATGATGGCGGGTGCGGTGGGGTTTGGCGGGTTTGCCGTTGGGCCGTCGATGAGTGTGGGGTGTGCATATCTGTTCGTTGGCGGGTTTGGTTTGGGGCAGATTATTACTTCGGTGAATATTCTGGCGGGGCGAAGGTTTACTGCGCATCGCGGGTCGGCGCTGGCGATGCTGAATTTTTCTTTTAGTCTGGGGGCGATGTTGTCGGCGCTGCTGGCCGCGTGGTTGCTACCGCGGTTTGCGCTGAGAGATGTGCTTGTGGGGTTTGCGATGTTGTTCGCGACTGGGGCGGTCGCGCTGATTGCGCAGATGCGCGGGAATGGGGAGAGCGCAGAGGAGTTCGACAGGGCGTCCATGGAGGCGGAGCCGCGGGTTGGTTTGGGTGGGCGTGCGTATTTGTATTTTGCGGGGCTGCTGGTGTTGTATGGGGGCCTCGAGACTTGTCTGAGCGGGTGGCTAACGACGTTTGCCCTGCGCTATGGAGACAAGACGCTGGCGGTGAGCGAGTATACGACGCTTCTGCTGTGGATGTCGTTGACCGTGGGACGGGCGGGGGCTTCGGCGGTGATGTTGCGCGTGAGAGAGAAGACGGTGCAGCGATTGGCGCTGGGACTGGCGGCGGTGTTTACCGCGGGGCTGGCTATGGCACATTCGGCGGTGACGATCGCAGGATTCGCTGTGCTGCTGGGGTTGAGCCTCGCGCCGTTCTTTCCGGCTACATGGGCGCTGTTGATGGCGCAGCGTCCAACGGCGCGGCAGGCGGGGATTGTGCTGGCGGTGTCGGGGCTGGGTGCGGCGGCGTTGCCATGGTTGATGGGAGTGGTGTCGACGCGGGCGGGGTCGTTGCAGGTGGCGCTGGCGTTGCCGTTCGCTGCGGCGCTGGGGCTGTTGGGGATGAGTTGGTTTGCGCCGAGAGCGACGGTGATAGCGGACTGATTTTCCAACGGCAGCGAGCGTATAACCGAGATATGGATGGTATGGAGTTGCTGCCGGTAGAGATTGCTAACGCGCTGGAGCGGGGCGCGACGGTGGTGACGGGAAACCAGCGGGCGGCGCGAGCCTTGCGGCGTGGTTTCGATCAGAAAAGTAAGGAGCGGGGTTTGTCGAGCTGGACGCCACCGCCGGTGATGGCGTGGGATGCATGGGTGGTGGCGTTGTGGCAGGGATTGGTGATTGAAGGACATGCTGCGCAGATGCTTCTGAACCGGACGCAGGAGCATGTCGTGTGGCGGACGATTCTGGAGGCGGACGAGGAGCTGGCGAGTCTGAGGACGGTGGATTCGCTGGCGGAGATAGTAGCGGATGCGTGGCGGCTTGTCTGCCGGTACGAGGGCCGGCGACGCCTGCCGGGAGCGGATGGAGGAGCGGATACGCGGGCGTTTCAGCGGTGGGCGCGGACGTTCGAACGACTTTGCCAGGTGGAAGGTTTTTTGGCTCAGGCACAGCTGGAAGAGGCGTTGCGAGGCGCCGTGACCGATGGTCTGGTCAGGCTGCCGGCCAGTGGGATTGTGCTGGTGGGTTTCGATGCGATGACGCCGGCGCAGGCGCAGCTGGTTGAGACGCTGCGTTCGGCTGGAGTTGATGTAGAGGAGTTGCGGCCGGCAATCGAAGCTGCACGGCGGATGCTGGTGGAGGCGGCCGATGAACCGGAGGAGTTGCGTGTTGCGGCGCGGTGGGTACGGAATTTTTTAGAGGAACAGCCCGGAGCCAAGGTGGCGGTGATTGCGCCTGGACTCGAAACCCATAGGCGAGAGATCGATCGGGTATTTCGTGAAGTGCTGGCACCGGAGCTCGAGGATATACGAACCGGGAGCGAGGGGGGGCCTTACGAGTTTTCGCTCGGGGTTGCTCTGGCGGAGACGCCGATGGTCGCGACGGCTTTGGAATTGTTGCGGTGGGTGACGGGAGCCTTGCCGCTGGAGCGAGTGAGCGGGTTGTTGCTGTCGCGCTACTTTGCTATGACGAGCGAAGAATGGGGTGCACGGGCGGAGTTCGACGCGTTTGAGTTGCGCAAGACGGGAATGCTGCGGCCAGAGATTTCGCTGGATGGATTGTTCGCTGCGGTAAGTGGATCGAAGCGAAAGGCAAAACTCTCTCAGTTGTTGGGTGTGTTGCGGGCGATGCGGGTTGTTGCGAATCGCCTGCAAGGCATGACCGCTCGGACGCATGCAGAGTGGGCGGAGGGTATGCGGGAGTTGCTGGAGGCTGCGGCCTGGGGCTCCGGAGCAGGAGAAACCAGCGTCGAGTTTCAGACGCGACGCAAGTGGGAGAGCGCGTTCGATGAGCTGGCTACGCTGGACTTCGATGGAGTGCAGGTGGAGTTTGCGCAAGCATTGGAGGCGTTGGAGAGGATTGCGCGGCAGACGACGTTTGCGCCGGAGTCGCGTGATGCTCCGGTACAGGTGATGGGCCCGCTGGAGGCGGCCGGCGGGGCCTTTGACGCGGTGTGGTTTTTGAGAGCGGGGGATTTGAGCTGGCCTGCTCTCGCTGTGGCGAGTCCGCTGTTGCCGTGGGCGATGCAGCGGGAGCTTGGGATGCCGGGGGTGGATGCGGCTCAGGAGGCAGAGCAGGCGCGGCGGGTGACGGAGCGGGTGGCGGCGAGTGCGAAGACGGTGGTGTTCAGCTATGCGAAGGAATCGACGGAGGGGCGGCAAAGGGCTTCACAGGTGTTGCGGGGACTGGAACTGGAAGAGACGGCGGCGACGGAGCTGCTCGCGCCGGAGCCCCCCCGCGTGATTGTCGATCTGGAGAAGGCGGAGGACGATGTGACGGTGGCGGCGCTGCCGGATCGCGTGATTCGAGGTGGAGCGACGGTGCTGGCGTTGCAGGCAGCCTGCGGATTCAGAGCATTTGCGGAGCACCGGCTGGGATCGACCGAACTGGAGAGCGTGGAGTTGGGGATGGATGCGCTCGAGAGTGGAATCGTCGTGCATGCCGTGATGGAGACCTTTTGGGGGCAGGTGAAGACGCAAGATAAGTTGCGCGAGATGACGATCGCCGAACGCGAGAGTGTGCTGGACATCGCGATCGGTGAAGGTCTGAGGAAGATTGCGCAGCTGAGCGCGTCGGACTGGGATGACGCCTACCTAACGATGCAGCGAGAACGCCTGCGACGGCTACTGCGGCCATGGCTCGAGCACGAGTTGGCGCGACCGACGTTTGCAGTGAAGCAGCGTGAGGAGAAAGCCAGCGATGTGCAGATTGGGCCGCTGCATCTGAGCCTGCGCATCGACCGCGTGGATGTGACCGAGGGCGGGGAGTTGGTGATCGACTATAAGACAGGGCGTGTTTCTACAAGCGACTGGCTGTCGGAGCGGCCGGATGCTCCGCAACTGCCGTTGTACGCGGTGATGTCGGATGCGGCGCGGCTGGGGGGTGTGGCGTTTGCGCGGCTTCGGGTGGGCAAGGAGATGGGGTGGAAAGGGTTTGTCGGGCAAGATGGAGTGCTGCTGCAGGCCGACAGGTTGAAGACGGAAACTTTTGCAGCGCAGGTGGAGGAGTGGCGCGACGTATTAACGAACCTGGCAGAGCAATTTGCGGCTGGCGAGGCGGGGGTGCGGCCGAAGAGCTATCCGAAGACGTGTGCTTATTGTGGGCAGAGGCTGCTGTGCCGGGTCTCCGAAGCGAATCTCGAAAAAAACGATGACGAAGAGCCAGGAGATTCGCCGGGGGTGAGCGGTGGGTGAGCTGTTCCTCTTTCCCGGCCTGGCTGCGAAGGATAACGAAACAACAATAGCGCAAGACGGTGCTTCGTTAGATTCACAAGCGCGCGAGCAGGCGCTCGATGTGAAGCGGTCCTGGATTGTGGAGGCGCCGGCCGGCTCGGGCAAGACGGGGCTGCTGATCCAGCGTTATCTGAAACTGCTGGGACAGGAGGGCGTGACGGAGCCGGAGCAGGTGCTGGCCATCACGTTTACAAAAAAAGCGACGCAGGAGATTCGGGAACGAATCGTCGAAGAGCTGGAAGCCGCTGCGAAGGGAGCCCCACTCAAGCGTGAGGCGCAGTTTGAGCGCACGACTCGGGAGCTGGCCGACGCGGTGCTGCGGAGAGATGAGACGTTAGGGTGGGGATTGTTGGACAGGCCGCGTCGGCTTCGAGTCCAGACCATCGATTCCGTGTGCGCGGAGATTGCACGATCGCTGCCTGTGCTTTCGGGAAGCGGCGGAGGACTTGCCCCGGTGGAGGATGGGGCGCCACTGTATCGCGAGGCGGCGCGACGGACGTTGATGGAGCTGGGAGGCAACGATGCGGTGCTCGATGAGTCCCTGACAAAGCTGCTGCTCCATCGCGATGGAAGCCTGAATGATTGCGAGCGGTTGATCGCAGAGATGCTGCAGCGGCGAGAGCAGTGGGCAGAGTTCGTGCCGCTTCGGGGGGAAGAGCTTAGAGAGGAGTTTCTCGATGGGGTTGTGCGCCAGCGGCTGGAGAAGGCGCTGGAGATCGCCATCTGCGCCGCTCTGACTCGGCTGGAGCAGGCGATGCCTGCGAAGATCCTGCGGGATCTGGCGGAGATTGCTCGGTCGTTGAGCCGAAATGCAGGGAGCCGAAACGCAGGCGCGGAACAGGAGCATTCGCCGATTGCGGTTTGCGCCGAGAAAATTAATCTTCCTTCGGCCAACGCCGACGATCTCGCTCACTGGCGCGCTTTGATCCATCTGCTGGTGACGCCAACCAAAAGAACATGGCGGAAGATACTCGGAGAAAAGACGCTGGGCTTTCCGCTGCCGAAGTATGAGAAGGAACGGCTGAAAGAGATCCTCGATGCGCTGCGTCATGACGATTATCTGCAAGCTGTCATTGCGAGCGTGGACAGCCTGCCCCCGGTGCACTATCCGCAGGAGCAATGGGATCAGGCGAAGGCGCTGTTCCGTGTGCTTCGGCGGGCGCTGGCAGAGTTGCAGGTGGTGTTTGCGGAACGCGGCGAGTGCGACTTTACCGAACTGACGCTGCTGGCCAAGCACGCACTGGATGCGGGGGGCGCGAGTGAGATGACCGCGGTGACGGGAATGCGGCTGGAGCACCTGCTGGTGGATGAGATGCAGGACACCTCGACGAGCCACTACGAAGTAATTCAGTTGCTGACGCAGGGCTGGGATGGGGCAAGCCAGACGGTGTTTCTGGTGGGCGATCCGAAGCAGTCGATTTACATGTTCCGGCAGGCGCGGGTGGAGCTGTTTCTGCGCACGATGGAGACGAAGCGATTGGGAGAGCTGCCGCTGGGATGTCTGCGGCTGACGGCGAATTTTCGATCGCAGGGTGCGTTGGTGGAAGCGTTCAATGAAGAGTTCGAACTGCTGTTTCCGAAGGTCAGGGGCGGAGCTAACGACGGCGAGGTCGCGTTTGTGAGGGCTGTCGCCGTGCGCCCTGCAACCGAATTAGAGAATGGGTCAGAGGCGATTCGCTGGCATACGAATGCTCTACCTGTCAGGCTCAATCCGGAGGAGAAACAACGGGCGATACGGCACCAGCGACGGCAGGATGCAGCGACTGTGCGGGAGGTAGTGGAGCAATGGAGAGCGACTCCGCTGCCAAAGGGAAGGACGACACCGTGGCGAATTGCGGTGCTGGTGCGGAATCGAAACCATCTCGCGGATATTGTGAGTGGGTTCAAGGGCGGAGAAGCGCATGCGGCGATTCCCTACCGAGCTGTAGACATCGAGGAGCTGGGAGAGAGACAGGAGGTGCTGGACCTGCTTGCGTTGACGCGTGCGCTGCGGCATCCCGCGGATCGTGTGGCATGGCTCGCGGCGCTGCGGGCTCCGTGGTGCGGGATGACGCTGGCGGATCTGCATGTGCTGACGGGAACGGATGACCTCGAGTGGAGAGAGCGGAGCCTGTGGGAGGCAATAAAGGAGCGGGGCGAGTTTCTGAGTGCGGACGGCGTGGCTCGGCTGGAGCGGTTGTGGCCGGTGATGGAGGCGGCGGAACAGCAGCGTGGGCGGTTGTCGACAGCGGCGTGGGTGGAACGCTCCTGGAGAACCCTGGGCGGAGACGCCTATCTGAAGGCGGAGGAGATGGAAAATGCGCGGCGGTATCTGCAACTGCTCGATGCGATGGAAGAGGAGTCTGGACAGATAGATTTGACACAGCTGGAACAGAGGATGAAGAGGCTGTACGCGGAGAGTCCGGTGCGCGACGACGCGGTGGAGCTGGTGACGATCCATAAGGCGAAGGGGTTGGAATGGGATATTGTGCTGGTTCCCGGACTAGAGCGGCTGACGCAGGGCGATGCGTCGTCGCTGCTGACGTGGGAGGAGATGGATGCATCGGCGGATGACGCGGCTCATATCATGTTCGCGCCGATCGAGGGAAAGGGCGAGGAGTCGCGCGAACTGAATGCGTGGTTGAAAGGAATGCAGAGAGTGCGCAAGGCGGCGGAGCGGAGACGGCTGTTCTATGTGGCATGTACGCGGGCGCGGGAGGCGCTCCACTTATTTGCTGCGCCGGAGACGAAGAAAGATGGCGAGATCAGCCGGAGAGCCGGAAGCCTGCTGGAGGCGGCGTGGCCTGCGGCGAAGAGTCACTTCGCTGAGGCTGCTGCGGTTCCGGCGAACGTGGCAAAAATGTTTGTTCGGTCTCTGTTCCCGGCGGCACAGGAAGATCAATTCGTCGGCGAGTTGGCTGCGAGTGCGGACGAACAGAGGCAACCAGCGATACTGCAGCGTCTGCCGTTGGATTTTCAGCCGGAACGGCGTTTTGCGATGGAGCGAAGGCTCCCCTATGGGGCCGCGGCGATTGCGCCGGTACATTTTGATCGGCCCGAAGGATCGTTTGAGGCGCGGGCTTTTGGCAATGCGGTCCACGCGTTTGCGGAGATGCTGACGAAGCGGCTCGCGGATGGGACGGGTGTCGATGCGTTGCTCCGTGAGGTCGCGGGATGGACGCCACGGATCGCGGCAGTATTGCGTGGGGAAGGTTTGGGGCCGGCGATTGTCGACCAGCTCGTAGCGCGGGTGAAGATGGCGCTCGGCAATATGTTGAAAGACGCTGAGGGGTTGTGGATACTTTCGCCGGATAAGCATGCGATGAGTGAGGTCGCTTTGACTTCGTGGGGAGAGATGCGCAGCAGTGTGCGACTGGACCGGGTGTTTCTTGCCGGGCAGAGACCGCTAGACGCGGGAGATGATTGCCTCTGGATCATCGACTATAAGACGGCCACGCATGGACGCGAGGGTCTGGAGGAGTTCTTGGCGGAAGAGCGGTTGAAGTATGGCGCGCAGATGGACACTTATGCGCGAATGATGCAGGATCCCGTTGAGACGGGAAGGTTGCGCGTGGGGTTGTACTATCCGATGCTGCCGCGGCTGGTCTGGTGGGAGTCGGAGGTGAAGCTGGCGGATGCTGGAGACTAGGCGGTAGTCGTGTTGTGGCGGACGTCGGCACCGCGAACCCAGAAGATGACATCTTCGGCTATGTTGGTGGCGTGGTCGCCGACGCGCTCCAGATTGCGGGAGATGATGAGCGCGTTGAGAGACTGCGGAGTAAGTTCGGGCTTTTCTTTGATCAGCGAGCTGAGCGCATAGAAGGCTGCGTCGTTCATCTCGTCGACCTGGTCATCGAGGAGGAGGACGGAGTTGGCAAGGTCGGCGTCGGCTTCGATGAAGGCCTGGAGTGCTTTGCGCACCATGGCGGATGCGAGAGAGGCCAGCTTGGGAATGTCGACGGGGAGGTCGATGTTGGCGAAGGCACCCATCTCGCGGACACGAACGGCGATGTTGACGGCCTGGTCGCCTACGCGCTCGAGATCTGCGTTGATGCGGATGACCGCGAGGATGAAGCGCAGATCGATGGCCATCGGCTGCTCCATGGCGAGCAGGTCGAGAGCCATCTGGTCGATCTCGCGCTCAAGGCGGTTGATGGAGGGTTCAGTACGGAAGACGAGTTCGCAGATGGAGAGATCGCGAGTGCGGTAAGCCTCGATGGAGCGCTGGATGGCTTGTTCCGCCATACCGGCCATGACGAGCAATTTCTCTTTGAGGTCGTCGAGGTTCTGGTGAAATTTAACACGCATCAGCCAAATCTCCCGGTGATGTAGTCTTCTGTTCGCTTGTCCTTCGGATTGGTAAAGATCTTGTGGGTGGAGTCGAACTCGACCATTTTACCGTTGAGGAAGAAGCCGGTGTTTTCTGCGACGCGGGCGGCCTGCTGCATGTTGTGTGTGACGATGACGATGGTGTACTGGCTCTTGAGTTGGAAGATGAGGTCTTCGATCTTCGAAGTGGAGACGGGGTCGAGCGCGGAGGCGGGCTCGTCCATGAGAAGAACTTCGGGGTCGACGGCGAGGGCGCGGGCGATGCACATGCGCTGCTGCTGGCCGCCGGAGAGCGAGGCTCCGGATTTTTTCTTCAGATCGTCCTTCACCTCTTCCCAGAGGGCGGCCTGCTTGAGCGAGCGCTCGACCGTCTCGTCGAGGATGCGGCGATTGCGAAAACCGTTGAGTTTGAGGCCGCTGGCGACGTTGTCGTAGATCGACATTGTAGGGAAAGGATTGGGGCGCTGAAAGACCATGCCGACGCGGCGGCGGATCTCGACGGGGGACGCATCGTTGTAGATGTCGACTTCGCCCATCTTGACGATGCCGGTGGCGCGTGCGATCGGGTTGGTCTCGTGCATGCGGTTGAGGCAACGCACGAAGGTGGATTTGCCACACCCGGAGGGGCCGATGAGCGCGGTGGCGTGGTTCGCGGGAATGTGCAGGTTGATGTCCTGCAGCGTGTGATTTGTGCCATACCACGCGTTCAAATCCTCAACTAAAATGCCGACTCCCACTAGCTTCCCCCCTTGAGTACGCCGCGGTTGGCAAAGATGCGGACGAGCGTGACGGATACCATGATTAAGACGATTAGGACGAGCGAACCGGCCCATGCGAGGCGATGCCACTCGTCGTAGGGAGAGATGGCATAGACGTAAATCTGCAGCGGCAGCGCGGCGATGGGTTCGTTGAGCTTCAAACTCCAGAACTGATTGCCGAAGGCGGTGAAGAGCAGAGGCGCGGTCTCTCCTGCGACACGGGCAAAGGCCAGCATGCAGCCGGTGATGATGCCTGGCGAGGCGGTGCGCAGACTGACAGAAATGGCGGTGCGCCACTTGGGGACGCCCAGGCCGAGGGCGGCTTCGCGGATGGCGTGGGGGACGGTGGCGAGCATCTCCTCGGTGGTTCGGGTGATGGTGGGGATCATCATGATGGCGAGAGCAACGCCGCCGGCCACCGCGGAGAAGTGTTTTTGACGAATCACGATGAGCGAGTAGGCGGAGATGCCCATCACGATGGACGGGACGCCGTTGAGGACGTCGGCGGTGAAGCGGACTGCAGTGGCAAAGGGCTTGCCGCGGCCGAACTCCGCGAGATACACGCCGGCGGCGATGCCGATAGGAATTCCCATCAGACTGGCGAGCCCCAGGATGATGCCTGAGCCGACGATCGAGTTCGCCATGCCTCCCCCTGGCTCGCCGACAGGAGCCGGGGCTTTCGTGAAGAAAGCTAGGTTGAGCGAGCTTGCGCCTTTGTAGACAAGGTAGAACAGGATTGCGACCAGCGGGATGATGACCGCCACCGTTGCGAGAATGGAGAGGCCGCTAATGAAGTAGTTCGTCGCGTTACGGAGAGTGTTGTTCAGGCGCATGGACTTGGTTTGAAAGTCCATCGGTCGGGGCTGATTATTGAGGGGCTGTGTGCTCATGTTAGTGCACCTGGGTCGGAGCGCCGCGGGTGACGGCCCAGACCATGAGACGGGCGATCGCGTTGACGACGATAGTGACGAGGAAGAGCGCGAGGCCGATCTCGATCAGCGCGCTGAGATAGATGTCGGTGGTAGCTTCGGAGAACTCTCCGGCAATCACGCTGGCCAGGGTGTTGGCGGGGGCGAAGAGGGATTTGCCGATGTCGGGGTGATTGCCGATGACCATGGTGACAGCCATGGTCTCGCCGAGCGCGCGGCCCAGGCCAAGCATGATGGCGCCGACGATGCCGATGCGCGAGTTGCGCAGAACGCCGATGCGAATCATCTCCCAGCGTGTGGCGCCGAGAGCGAGAACGGCCTCGCGCTGGCTGTTGGGCACTGCGGTCATGATGTCGCGGGTCAAGGAGGAGATGATGGGGAGAATCATGATGGAGAGGATGATGCTCGCTGTAAGCAGACCGACGCCGAAGTTTGCGCCACTGAAGAGGCCAGTCCAGCCGAGGGTTTTCAGGAGGAAGGGGCCGATCGGGTCGCGCATCAACGGCACGAGAACAAAGACCGCCCAGAGGCCGTAGACGACGCTGGGGATGGCGGCCAGCAACTCCGTAAGAAAAGAGATCGGGGCGCGGAGCGGGCGCGGACAGAGTTCGGTGAGGAAGACGGCCACACCGAGCGCCAGCGGGACCGCCATACACAAGGCGAGCAGCGACGTGGCAAGGGTGCCGAAGATAAAGGGCAGCGCGCCAAAGTCGCCGGAGACCGGATCCCACGCCGAGCGCGTGAAAAACTTCCAGCCGAACGCCGCAAGGCTGGGACGAGAGTGGATGACCAGAATGCCGAAGATGAAGAAAACAATCGCGAAGATGCTGCAGGCGCAGATGAGCATGACTGCGGCGAAGCTGTTATCGGCGACGCGACCGCTTCCCCGCTTACGCAGAAATTCGCGGATGGGGGAAGGCTCTGTGCTCATCGCAGCCAATGCCGGCTCCGGAGGATTGACCGCAGGCGCGTTGGGCAGGATGGGAGACATAGATTGCGACGCCCTGGGATCTCGTTCGTCAGTCATACAGGTTGGATTCAGTCGGGTAGGTTCCGGGTGTGAACGTTAGTCTCACTGCGCCCACAATGCTCTTGAACCGGTAGAAAAATCGCCGCACGGATTTGAAATGCTCTGGAGATCCGTGCGGCGACTGGTGCTATTTGATCGTTGCTACGCTTTTGCGAACCATCTCCTGGACCTGTTGCGGCAGCGGAGCGTAACTCAGAGAAGCTGCCTCACTCTGGCCGTGATCGAGCATCCAGTTCATGAACCCAACCAAGGCCTTGGTCTTGGAAGCATCGCTGGCGTGGGTGGGGATCAACAGCCAGGTAAAGCTGGAGATCGGGTAGGAGTCAGGACCGGCGGCATTCGTAATCGAGATGCGGTAGTCAGGCGGCATGTTCTTGGCGGCGGCGGCGGCGGCGGCGGTAACACCGTCCGTGCTTGCCCTCAGGAACTTGCCCGATGAATTTTTCACTGAGCCAAAGGACATCTTGTTCTGCTCGGCATAGATCAACTCGACGTAGCCAAAGGTGTTGGGCGTCTGGCGCACCATGCCGGCGACGCCTTCATTTCCCTTTTGGCCGATGCCCGTGGGCCATTTGACCGCTGCACCGGCACCCACTCTGCCCTTGAAGTCCGAGCTCACCTTCGAGAGAAAATCCGTAAAGATGAAGGTTGTGCCGCTGCCTTCGGAACGATAGACCGGGAGAATCGCGTTGGCCGGCAGATTGACGCCGGGGTTGTCTTTGGCGATGCGGGGGTCGTTCCAGGTAGCGATCTTACCCAGGTAGATATCTGCGATCACGTCACCGGAGAAGTTGAGGTCCTTGTTCACTCCAGGAATATTGTAGACGGGAACGACTGCGCCAAGGACGGTAGGGAGAGCGATCACCTTGACCTTGGCTGCGGCAAGCTGTTCGTTGGTCATGGTGACGTCGCTGGCACCGAAATCGACTGTGCCTTCAGTAACCTGCCGGATACCACCGCCCGAACCGATGGGCTGGTAGTTGATCTGGACGCTCGGGTTCTGCTGCTTGTATTCGTTAAACCACTTGGAGTAGATGGGGTAAGGAAATGTCGCACCTGCCCCGTTGAGATTTTGTGCCCCGGCTCCTGCCGTCAGGAGTACCAAGACGCCCGCTGCGATAACTTTCAGATTCACTGTTCTTCCCCCTCGGAAAATGCATCGATCCATGCAATCTGTCAATACATCACATATTGAGTTTGAGGGGGAATTGTTACGGGGAGGTTACACGGGAGTGAAAACGGCATTATTCGATAGAAGATAGCGCTTTGGGGAGAGTGAAAATAAAGTTACTGCCGGCGTTGAGTTCGCTTTCGGCGCGAATGGAGCCGCCGTGCGTCTGCACCATGTGCCGTGCGATAGCGAGGCCCAGGCCGGTGCCGCCAGACTCGCGGGAGCGGGCCTTGTCGACCCGGTAGAAGCGCTCGAAGATGCGGTTAAGGTGCTCTGAGGGAATGCCGGGGCCGAAGTCGCGGACGCTGAACTCGACGGCGCCGCCGGGGCCAAAGGAGCCCAGGGGTTCCGACACCTCGCGCGCGCTGACCAGGACTCTGCAGTGCGGCTCGTTGCGGGCCTGGCCGTACTTGATGCCATTTTCGATGAGGTTGCTGAGGACCTGAAGGATGGCGTCGGCGTCGGCGACGACCTCGACGGTGGTGGTCTCGCCGATCTCGAGGACCGCCTCGGTGTCCTGAACGAGGCCGCTCATCGCCTGGACGGCATCACGGACGAGGATGTCGGCGGGGATCGGGGCAGGATGGAGCTCCTGCTCGGAGGACTCGACGCGCGCCATGACCAGCAGATCTTCGGTCAGGCGATTCATGCGGGTTGCGTTTTTCAGGATGGTGGAAAGAAACTCACGGGCCTGGTTGCTGAGCGAGGCCTCGTGGTCGAGCAGCGTCTCGACGTATCCGGAGATGGAGGTGAGCGGGGTGCGAAGTTCGTGGGAGACGTTGGCGACGAAGTCGCGCTGGGTGCGTTCGACCTGCTCGATGCGGGTGATGTCGTGGAAGACGGCGACCGCGCCGCCGCCGGGCATGGGCGAGACGTTGACCTCGAAGATGCGGCCGGGGACAAGCGAGGTCGAGCGGCCTTCGCTGACGATGCGCTGATCGAGCGCGGTACGGACGGACTCCAGAACTCCGGGGTCGCGGATGGTTTGGACCAGAGCGTGCCCGAGCCGGACGGCGCTGCTGTAGGAGGTGTCGGGAAGCAGCCGCTGCATGCGTTGGTTGCTCCACTGGATGCGGCCCGCCGCATCGACCGCAACCACGGCATCCTGCATGCTGTCGATCATGGCTTCGAGTTCCCGGCGGCTCTCGGAGGCGCCGTTGAGGGCGCGCTCAACATGATCGGAGGCGATCGAGATAGCACGAGCTAAGCCGTCGAAGTCGCTATACGAGGGATCAATGACACCGACGTGTCGCTCGGGAATTGCCGCTGTCGAAGCCTGCAGGCGATTGATGTTCTGCCGTACCGAGCGGGCCAGAAAAAATGCATTGAGAGCTGCCCAGCCGATGATAAGCGCGACGTCGAGAATCCAGCCAGGCGGGGTGAACCATATCCGCATCGCGACAACGAAGGTCAAGGCGATCGCTATGCGGATGAAGAACGAAAGAAAGAGACCACGCTTCACGAACGTCCTCTAGGCCTGGGCCGCTACAGCCTTCGGAATTTCAAAACGATACCCGGCGCCCCGCATCGTCTTAAGATAGCGCGGCGTCTCAGCGTCTTCCTCGATCTTCTCGCGAATGCGCCGGACGTAGACGTCCACCGAACGCGGGGTGACGAAACGGGCGTCGCCCCACACGGCGTCGAGCAGATGGTCGCGGCTAAAGACACGTCCGGGATGGCGGGCCAGATAGTCGAGCAGACGGAACTCGGTGGCGGTGGTCGTGACCAGCTCGCCATTGACCCGAAGCTGCATGGCCCCGGCATCGATCTCGACGTTCTCGAACTTCAGCAGAGAGGGCGAGCTTGGCCGTTCGAAGCGGCGCAGAACCGCCTTGACGCGGGCGACCAGTTCGCGGGTGGCGAAGGGCTTGGTAATGTAGTCGTCGGCACCCATTTCCAGACCGTGAACACGGTCGTTCTCCGCAGCGCGCGCGGTGAGGAAGATGATCGGGACGATACTAAGGGTCGGGTTCAGACGGAGCCTGCGGCAGAGGTCGAGGCCATCGCCGCCGGGGACCATGATGTCGAGCAGGAAGAGCGCCGGGGGCTGTCGCTCGGCATCGGTAAGTATCTGATTGATAGCTAGATACGGACGGACCGTAAAACCGGCGCTTTCAAGATGGTACTGCACCAGGCGGGAGATATCGGCATCATCTTCCAACACAAAAATCGTCTGACTCAATTCAGAAACCTCGCTGAAACTCCCAACATGATTAACGTCAGGTTAGCGCAACATGATCGGCAGATTGCAAACGTACGATGAATCGTACCGTGGAAACCGGAATTTGGTTACCACGTATACTTGGGAGTAATTCTACGCGTCCGTCGCGTGGCGGAACTGTATGAAACTGAACTCCAATCTCGTGCTTTGCGTGGACGACGAAGTTGTCGGGCTTCAGGTCCGGAAGATCCTGCTGGAGCGTGCCGGATATCGCGTCCTGACCGCATCGGACGGACCTTCGGGGTTGGAGATCTTCTCCTCGGAGCCGGTTGAGGCCGTGGTGCTCGACTACTCCATGCCGGGCATGCACGGCGGCGAGGTGGCGGTCAGGATGCGTCAGTCTAAGCCGCAGGTCCCCATTCTCCTGTTGTCCGCTTATATGGGTCTTTCCCCCGAGGTGACCTCTGTGGTGGATTTGTATATGACGAAGGGGGAGGGTGCGCCGGTGCTGCTCGAAAAATTAGGCAGCCTGCTTCAGCCTGTGAATGCATCCCAAGAGTAAAGGCAAAGTTACGGGGCGAGAGGCTGTGAATCTAAAGCAATTCAATAGCGTTTTGCGACAGGTGTTTCTGCTGCCTGTGGCGGCCCTGCTAGTGGTCGCGGGAGCCCTCTACCTGCAGATCCGGAACGCCAATGCAACCGTTGACCTGATTCAGGACTCGGACGCCCGCATCTCGCAGGCGACCCTGGTATCGAAGCTGATTGTGGATGAGGAATCCGGCCTGCGCGGATACGAGACGACGGGCGACGGGCAGTTCCTGCAACCCTTTACGGAAGCTGAATCGCATGTGCAGAAAGAGATTCAGAACCTTGACGCTCTGGCAGGAGCAGACGCAGACATGAGGCACGACCTCACCGATCTGCACGACTCGCACCTGACGTGGCACGATGGCTTCGCTCTTCCTGTCATCGCCCAGGTCCGTGGAGGCGGCAAAACTGACGATGTCGCCCTCAACCTGCACGGGAAGGTGCTGATGGACGCGGTCCGTCACGACCTCAACGACATCATCTCCAAGGCTGAGAACAACCGGACGCGGCGCATTACGCAGTGGCACCAGCAGGTCCACATGATGCTATTGGTGCTGCTGTTTCTCGCTCTGGGCATGGGGATATTGATCGGCCTGTTCACACGCAATCGCCTGCATACGGTCTCGGCCGCATACCGGATGTCGCTGGAGATCCTGGGGCGGAGGGCCGAGGAACTTTTTCAGTCCGGGCAACAGCTGCGCACGACGCTGGACTCCATCGGAGACGGCGTGATCACCTGCGATGCCGCCGGTCGCATTCAGATGATGAACCCGGTGGCGCGGGAGTTGACCGGCTGGAGCCAATCGGAGGCCGCCGGACAACTGCTCGAAAAGGTCTTCCATATCGTCAACGAGGCGAACCGCGAGACAGTCGAGACACCGGTCTCCAAGGTCAAGCGGCTCGATCGCATCGTCGGCATGGCGAACCACACGGTACTGGTGCGCAAAGACGGAACGGAGCTGAATATCGCCGACAGCGGCGCGCCGATTCGCGACAAAAACGGAGAGATCGTCGGAGTCGTTCTCGTGTTCCGCGACATCACGATCGAGCGCAAGACCCAGGATGCGTTGATCGCAAACGAAAAGCTCGCCGTTGCGGGCCGGCTGGCAGCAACGATCGCGCACGAGATTCACAACCCGCTTGATTCGGTCTCCAATCTGCTCTACCTCATGCGCAACGGCGCAACGCCCGAAGAGTCGAGGCAGTTTATGGACATGGCGGAGCAGGAGCTGGCTCGTGTCACGCAGATCAGCCGCGCCATGCTTGGACTCTATCGCGAGTCGAAGGCGCCGGTGGTCATCGATCTGAAAGAGACGCTGCAGGAGATTCTTCTGCTGATGGAGCGGCGGTTTATCGAATTAAACGTGAGCGTGTCCACGGACATGCCGCAGTCGGTCTGCGTGGCGGCATTTCCCGCCGAGCTGCGGCAGGTCTTCACCAACCTCCTCGCCAATGCTGCCGAGGCCGCCAGTCCGGGGGGCCAGGTGACGGTAAGCATCCAACCACAGGCCGCGGGCGCCCCGCAAGCTGCGAGCACGGAGGCGACCGGACAGAAGATGCAGGCAGGGGCCACGGTGACCATCGCCGACAACGGCCCGGGCATTTCGGCGGAGGTGCAATCCCATCTCTTCCAGCCGTTCTTTACCACCAAAGGAGAGCGCGGCACGGGACTGGGCCTTTGGGTCAGCCGTGGCATCATCAACAAGCACGGAGGCACAATCTCGCTGAAGAGCGACACAGCGCGGGGAGCACACGGCACGGTGGTGAGCGTCTTTCTGGCGACGAATCCAACGATCAACACCGGCCGCGATCAAGTCACAGTTCTTCCTTAAAGCGACTGCAGTTGTTCAGAGACGATCGCGGCGGCCTTCTGGCACGCGGCGCGGTCGACATCGTAGTGAGTCACGAATCGGACCGAGTGCGGACCGATCGCGCTGACCAGAACACCTTTCTGCTTCAACGCCGCGGTGAAGGCTGCGGCATCGCCCCCGCAGCTTTGGTCTCTACCGCGCAGTTTGAAGATGACGATGTTCGTCTGCACGGCTTCAAGATCGATCTCCGCCGTCTTGGGTACTGCGGCGACAGCGTCCGCCAGCAGACGCGCATTCGCGTGGTCTTCGTGCAGGCGCTTCGGCATTTCGTGCAGCGCAATCAGCCCCGCAGCCGCGAGAATACCCGCCTGCCGCATGCCTCCGCCGAGAGCCTTGCGATGAATGCGCGCCTGCTTGATTGCACTTTCGCTGCCCACCAGCATCGAGCCGACGGGCGCGCCCAGCCCTTTGGACAAACAGAACATCACGGTGTCGAATCCTCTAGTCAGCTTCGCGACACTGATGCCGAGCGCGGCGGCGGCGTTGAACACACGTGCTCCGTCCAGATGCACGGGAAGACCGGCCTCGCGGGCGCCAGCCCAAATTCCTTCGAGGACCGGGAGCGGGGTTACGGTGCCGCCGGCCATGTTGTGCGTGTTTTCGATGGAGACTAGGGCAGTCTGTGCACGGTAATAGATCTTCGCGCCGATGGCCGGCTTGATGTGACCCCAGGTCAGAATGCCGCGTTCCGCGGCGACGGTACGGGCAAGGCAGCCGGAGAAGGCGGCCATCATCGCCATCTCCCAATCGAGAACATGCGAACGCGCTTCGCAGATGACCTCCTGGCCATGCTGCGTGTGCAGGCGAATGGCGATCTGGTTTCCCATGGTGCCGGTGGGGACGAAGATCGACGCCTCGCGACCGAAGACCTCGGCTGCCTCTCTTTCGAGCTTGTTCACTGTGGGGTCTTCACTGTAGACATCGTCGCCGACCTCGGCTGAGGCCATCGCCTCGCGCATGGCTGGAGTGGGACGGGTGACGGTGTCGCTACGCAGATCGATCATGGTGTTCGTTTTCTCCTGGATTGGTGTGTGTTTTTTATGCTGCTGCGGAAATCAGCAGACGGTTGAAGACTTCGTTCGAGACCAGACGGCCGTGCGGGGTCAGCCGCATGGAGTCGGAGTCCAGCTCAAGCAGCCCGGCATCCCGGACCTCAAGAAATGCGGGCATGGCGTCGTCGAGCAGGGCATCGCCAAACTGATTTCGCAGACGGTTCAGGTCCACGCCCTCATTCAACCGGAGACCGAGGAACAGAGACTCTTCGAAAGCTTCGTCGCTGCCAATGACCTCGAACTCCGGCGCGGCGTTCGAGGCAGATTCCAGCAGACGGAACGGGGTTGGCGCGGCGCTGCCAAGGTATTCGTCCAGATCGCTGGTGTTCGCAAACCGCAGGGCGCCGGTGCCCGTCAGCAGCATCGAGTGAGCGTCGAGGCCAAAGCCTATGTAGGGTTGACGCCGCCAGTACTTCAGGTTGTGGCGCGAACGGTGGCCGGGCCGCGCAAAGTTAGAGATCTCGTACTGCGGGACACCGGCTGCTCGGAATGCAGTGCACGCCTGCTGATACCAGTCGGCGGTGTCGTCCTCGCTGGGAACGGACGAAGCACCGTAGCGAGTTCCCTGCTCCAGCATCTCGCGTCCCAGACGCGACTCGTCGTCCACTTCGAGCATATAGACGCTGAGGTGCGGAGCGCCGCTTGCAATGGCCCGTTCCACCGACGACCGCCAGCTCTCAGCCGTCTGATGAGGAAGCCCCGCGATCAGATCGATGTTGATCTCATCCACACCGGCCGCACGCACGCGCCCAAGCTCCGCCTCGCACTGTTGCTCGGTGTGAAGTCTGCCGACAACTGCGGTTTCGCGATCCACAAACGACTGCACGCCGAAGCTGATACGGTTCATGCCCTGCTGCAAGAGCTCGTTCAGGGTCGCGTCGGAGAGCTGGCCAGGCGCGCACTCGAGCGTGATCTCAGCATCGTGGGCGAGGTGGAACTCTTCGCGCAGGTGCTGGAATATCTCCCGGAACTGTTGTCCCGAAAGCAGGCTCGGGGTTCCACCGCCAAAGTAAACCGTATCTACAGTCCGAGGCAAAGAAGCTGCGATGTTCTGCGCCACAGACTGCGATCTTCGAATCTCCTTGCAGAGGCGGTCTACGTATAGCTGCATTCGTTCTGCCCCGAAGACTCCCGAGGCGAAGTTGCAGAAGGTGCACTTGGCTTTGCAAAACGGAACCGAGATGTAGACGCCAACAGGTCCGGCCATTCGAAGGAAATTCCCCCTCCTCCAATTGTTTCACGGAGATTCGTCTGTCGGGTGTAACTTAAACTCATTCCGCGGCTCTAATGACCAACGAAGGAGACTTCCATGTCGCAGCTTCGCTTGTTCGCCGTTGCAGCATCCTTATTCGGAACCTTCATCTCCTTACCTGCTTCGGCAGTGGCGCAGACGACACAGGCGAACCGCACACCAGTCCTGGTGGAGCTGTTCACCTCAGAGGGATGCTCGAGCTGCCCTCCCGCCGACGCTCTGCTGGCGAAGCTCGACCAGGCACAACCGATCAATGGCGCAGAGATCATCGTGCTCGGCGAACATGTGGACTATTGGGACGGCCAGGGCTGGCACGACCGTTTTTCCTCGCATCAATATACGGAGCGTCAGAACGAGTACTGCGGGCGCCTGCATGTGGACAACTCTTTCACGCCGCAGATGATCGTCGATGGAACCGATCAGTTCGTCGGCAATGACGGCGCTCATGCGGTCCGCGCGATTCAGCATGCCGCGGAAACCACCAAGATCAAGCTGGTTCTCTCGCAGCCTGTTGTGGACGGGCAGAAAGTCTCCGCATCGGTGGCCACCCCTCCTCCGGCGGCAACCAAAAAGGCGGACCTCTATGCCGCTCTGGTAGACCCTAAGGATACGACCGAGGTTCGAGGCGGCGAGAATGGCGGTCATCGCCTGCAGCATGTTGGCGTTGTGCGCAACCTGCAGCGGGTGGGCAAACTAAAGGATCTCGGTGCAGGGCCGGTTTCGTTCAGCCTGAATGCGCCCGCAGATGCGAAGCCTGGCGAGATGCGTGTCGTGGTTTTTGCGCAGGAGAGCGGGCAGGGCGCGGTACTGGGGGCTGCCTCCGCGGGCGTAACCCCTTAGCGTTATAAGGATTCCGAATCCCGCAGCCGCCATAACCATCTAAAATGGACAAGCACATGGCGGACGAACGGAAACCTAAGGACTCGAACCCAGAGCCCGCAAAAAAACCCGCGCAGGACGACGAGGTCGCAGGTAAGGTCTACGACGGACGCCTCATGCGCCGGCTGCTGACGTATCTTCGACCGTACAAAGTCCAGACGACACTTTCCGCGCTGTCCATTATCTTCAAAGCCGGCAGCGACGTCATGGGGCCGTACCTGGTCAAAGTCGCGGTCGACACCTACATGTCGGACACGCCTCCAGCGAAGCTCGCCTGGCTCGCCCGCCACCTCAGCTCGCGCCCGATGACCGGCATCACCCAGATTGGCCTGCTTTACCTTGGCGCGCTGCTCGTCACCTACCTGCTCGAATTCCTCCAGACCTACACAATGCAGTGGACCGGCCAGAAGATCATGTTCGACATGCGCAGCCAAATCTTCCGCCACCTGCAGCGCATGTCGCCGGCATTCTTCGACCACAACCCCGTCGGCAAGCTGGTAACGCGCGTCACCTCCGACGTCGACGCGCTGAACGAGATGTTCACCTCGGGCGTGCTCGCCATCTTCGAGGACATCTTCGTCCTCGTCTTCATCGTCATCATCATGCTGCGCATGAGCTGGCCGCTGGCGCTGCTTGCCATCTCGGTCATCCCGGCGATCCTGTACGTCACCCGCATCTTCCGCCGTCACGTTCGCGACAGCTACCGCCGCCAGCGGCATGCGACGGCACGCATCAACTCCTTTACGCAGGAGTACGTCTCCGGAATGCCGATCGTGCAGCTCTTCAACCGCGAGCGCCGCGCCTTCAACGACTACTCCACCGTCAACGCCGAGAACAAACAGGCGTGGACCGACGCCATCTTCGCATACGCTCTCTACTATCCCATCGTCGAGTTCCTCAGCTCCACCGCCATCGCGCTCGTGATATGGTTCGGCGGCGACGCCGTCCTTCGCAACGCCGGCTTCCCCACTGGAATGCGCCACTCGATCTTCGGCACCGTCACTCTCGGCGTGCTGATCGCCTTCATCCAGTATGCGCAGCGCTTCTTCCGCCCTATCCAGGATCTTAGCGACAAGTACAACATCCTGCAGGCGGCGATGGCGGCCAGCGAACGCGTCTTCAAACTGCTCGACACCGAACCGACGATTGTCTCGCCCGCTCATCCGGTCGCTGGCGACCGCTCAGGCCGGGTCGAATTCCGCAACGTCTGGTTCACCTATCAGAAACTTGACGAGGCACAACTCGCCCGCATCGCCGACGCTAGCGACGAAGACCTCCGGACCTACGCCGACATCGAATGGATTCTCCGCGGGGTCAGCTTCGTCATCGAACCGGACGAGACGGCAGCCATTGTCGGCCACACCGGCGCGGGCAAAACCACCATTACCAGCCTGATGATGCGCTTCTACGACATTCAGCGCGGCGGCATCCTGGTGGACGGCGTGGACGTACGCGAGCAGGACCTGAAGAAACTCCGCCAGCGCTTCGGCGTCGTCCTGCAGGACCCGTTCCTCTTCACCGGCACCATCTCGGACAATATCCGCCTCGGGTCTAAATGGATCACGGATGAGCGGCTCGAGCGGGCCTGCGACGAGGTCAATGTCGGTGACTTCATCCGCACCCTGCCGCTGCAGTTCGCCGAGCCTGTACGCGAGCGCGGCGCGACGCTCTCCACTGGCCAGAAGCAGCTCATCAGCTTCGCCCGCGCCCTCGCCCACGATCCGGGTATCCTCATCCTCGACGAGGCCACGTCCTCGGTCGACACCGAGACCGAACAGCGTGTCCGCCTCGCCCTCTCGCGCATGATCACAGGACGCACTTCTATCCTGATCGCCCACCGCCTCTCGACGATTCAGCGCGCGGACACCATCCTCGTCATGCACAAGGGACAGCTTCGCGAGCGCGGCACCCACCAACAACTCCTGACGCATCGCGGCCTCTACTGGAAGCTCTATCAACTGCAGTATCGCGATCAAGAACTCGGCACCGCCGCCGACACGACCGCACCGCTTCAGCCCCTCAGCGCAGACTGATCACCCCTCGCCGGCAAGGTTCGCCCGGAGACTTCGGAAGACCTTTCTTTCACCCACTCCGCAATTGGCCGCCAGTAGTCCTCCGTCGGAGCGAAGATCGGCGCATTGTGCGACACGCCCTCGATCACGACGAACGTTCCATGCGGCCCACACGCCTCTGCGACTCGCTGTGCCATCGACAACGGAAACAGGCCATCGACATCGCTATGAACCACCAGCACCGGTATCTCAAGCGCGCTCACGCGATGAACCGTATCCCATGCATCGGGTACCACGCGTGTTATCCATCGCGGAAAACCCATCGCGATCGCTGCCTCACGCAACGATGAAAATCCTTCACACAAAACCAACCCATCGATGACGACACGCGAGGCTACTGCCCCACCGACCCCGGTTCCAAGAGAAAATCCGAGCAGAACAATCGATCGGTGGCCCCGCGCTGCAAGCTCCCTGCAGGCTGCGGCCGCATCCTCTTCGCAGTGTGCCGCGCTTAGGTGACCCGTGCTCGTGCCATAGCCGGAATAATTGAACACCAGCGAGGAGACGCCCATCCCCTTCAACAAGCCTTGCACCTTCCCCCAGTATTCGACCAGTTCGCCGATTCCGTGGCAGATCAAAACCGCCGGCGTATCCTCTCCCGCTGAGACGTAGACAGCGGACAATCTTCTCTTGCCGCTCGCAATAACCAGCCGCTGGTTTGCAAAGGCGAAAGTGCTCAGAATCTGCTCCATGATGCCGTTCATCCGGTCCCTGCGAAGCAGCAGGCGGCTGGTTACGTTCAGCAGCAATGTAAGAAATGCTTCTCTCATTTACTTGCCGCCTTCAGGCAATCCTCCACGACCTTCCTTACCCGCTTCTCGCGAGCCTCCGGACTCTGATAATAAAAGACCGCCAGCAGATTCGACCGCCGCTGGGCCTTCGTCATCGCGTCCCATCCCTTCCGCGCAGCAGGAACCCTGCGGAACGCCACCTCCAGCACGGGCGGCAACTCCTTCTCCCCTTCCATCGTCAACATCAGTCGTTCGGCGATCTGTTCTGCCCTCCGCTGTCTAGCTTCGACACTCTTCACTCCGTCGATCCACTTTGCGATCTCCCACCGTATCGGCTCGCTCAACCCCTCATACCACTTCGCAAGCTTTCTCTCCGTCTTCAGCAGCTTCGCCAGCTCCGGAGGCAGCGTCGGCGTACGCTGCTCCAGATCAGGAGCGATCGTGAAGTCCACCATCGCCCCAACCCTGGCCCCGGCGGCCTTCTGCATCTTCTTGTTCACGAGCACGAAATGCCCGCCGCGGTGTGCATCGGCGAATAGCGAAGTTCGAAAAACCTCTCCACCCACCTCGACCTTCACGCGCAGCCTCACCATCTTCTGCCATGCCTCGTCCACATCGAACGGAAGCCGCGCCACCACCCACCCCAAGCCTCCTCCCAGAGGTTCGATAACCGCACGAAATCGTCTTGCAGTATTTTTCGCCATGCAATCCCTCAGGAAAAATCTACACTGGTTCTATCGACCAACCACCCCATCCGCGCATCTTTCTCTCTGCCGGCGAAGCCAGCGGAGACCACTACGGCGCGCAGCTCATCACCGAGCTCCGCAGGCGTTTGCCTCAGCTTGCCTTCTTCGGCCTCGGCGGCAAGGACATGGAGGAGGCAGGCCTTGATCGCATCGTGCGTGCCGAAGACGTTGCCCACATGGGCATCACCGAAGTTATTCGCCACATGCCTCGCGTCTATCGAGCCTATCGCAGCCTCGTCGCTGCCATCCGGCAACGGCGGCCCGATGTGGCCATCCTCATCGACTTCCCTGATGTCAACTTCCGGCTTGCCAAGGAATTAAAAAAACTTGGCATCCCGGTCGTCTACTTCGTCAGCCCGCAGCTCTGGGCCTGGAAGCGACGACGCCTTCGCTGGGTGCAGCAGCGGGTTACCCGCATGATGGTCATCTTCCCCTTTGAGGAACGCTTCTACCGCTCCCGAGGCGTCGACGCCCAGTTCGTCGGCCACCCGCTCGCGGAGCTGCCGAAGCCCACCGTCTCCAGGGAGGTATACGCCGCCGCCCATGGCCTGGACCCGGCACGGGAATGGATCGCCCTTCTGCCCGGCAGCCGATGGAAGGAGGTCACCGCGAACCTCGAGATCATGATCGAGATGGCACACCGCTTCCCTCTTGGCTACGACTATATTCTTCCGGTAGCCTCGACTATCGACTGCAAAGAGCTGGCGGACTTCATCGCGGGTCACGATGAGTGGTGGCCAGCGAATGTCGACTCGGCCATGAAGGACTTCCATATCCGCCTCGTCCCAGACGCCCGCGAGGCCCTCCATCACGCCCGCGCCAGTGTGGTCGCCAGTGGCACGGCAACGGTTCAGGCCGCGGTCATCGGCAACCCCTTCGTGGTCGTCTACCGGGTCTCCCCGATCACCTTCTGGCTGGCAAAACGGTTGGTTCGCTACCCTGCTGAGATATGGAACCCCACCCAGGTCGACTTCGACGGCAACCTTCCCATCGGCATGGTGAACCTGGTCGCCGGTGGCCGCGTAGTTCCGGAGCTCCTCCAGACCCGCTTCACCGCGGAAAACGTGGCCGCGGCTCTGCGCCCGCTGCTGGCTGCCACTCACGAGCGCGAAAGGATGATCGCCGACCTGGCCGAGGTTCGCCGCGCCCTGCTGTCGCCCCCTGGAACCGGTTCGATCCAGCAGGTTTCCGACGCAGTCGAAGCGCTTTTAGCCGGAAAGCTGCTGGCAAGTGGCCCAAATTCAACTGCAATCGTCTAATACGGGTGATGGCTGTACGATGATGGTTTGAGGAACTTTAGCTGCATGTCTGCTCTTTCTCGTATCCTTCGAATACCGGCTGCACTGCTTCCGTTGTGCCTGGTCGCGGTGACCGTGTGGGCCGCGCCCGTCAAAGTCCAGATGCAGATCACCGGCTATGTGATCAACGCCGACCTCGACCCGGCAGTGAATCGCCTGACCGC
>DATMPD010000033.1:0-7302 GCA_035567955.1 Edaphobacter sp. | reverse complement strand
CCGCTCTGCGAATCCAGCATTCCCCACTGCCTCGCCAGCACCGGCAGAATCGGCCCCAGCAGCGCCGTCCCCAGCCCTGCCAGCACCAGCCCATAGTGCATCAGCCCCAAAGAAGGAGCAACCGCCCTGCCTCGTTCCACCAATCCGACCCCGCCGCAAACTTACGTACCAGCCATTATCATGGAGACAGGAGTTTCCTTCGTGCCTCGCAAGCCTTTATTTCTCCTCGTCGGTATCGCCCTTTTCTTCGGCTCGATCGGCTGCCGTCAAAACTCATCCTCCCCCGCCAACTCGACCTCGCAGCAGAAGACCTTCACCATCCGCGGCAAGGTCGTTGCCACTAGCGGCACCCGCATCACCCTCGACGGCGAAGACGTCCCCGGTTTCATGGAAGCCATGACCATGGACTACAAGCTCAAAGATCCCAGCGTCGCCAGCGAACTCCACCCCGGCGACCGCATCACCGCAAAGGTCCTCGCCGACAAGGACGGCGACAACTACACCAACGTCCAGCTCGACAACATCGTCGTCATCGCCCAGGCGCGCCCCGACTACAAACCTCCCATCTCCTACCACGTCCCCACCGCAGGCGACCCCGTCCCCGACTTCCACCTCATCAACCAGAGCGACCGCACCATTCACCTCGATCAGTTCAAGGGCAAGCTCGTCCTGATGACCTTCATCTACACCCGTTGCCAGCTTGCCGACTTCTGCCCTCGCATGAGCCGTAACTTCGCCGACATCGACCACGCCCTCGCCGCTGATTCTTCGCTCTACAACCAGACCCACCTCCTCAGCGTCAGCTTCGACCCTGCCTACGACACCCCCAAAGTTCTCCGCAGCTACGGCGGCGCCTACACCGGCAACTACACCAACGAAAAGTTCCTCCACTGGGACTTCGCCGCACCCACGGAAAAAGATCTCCCCGCAGTTACACAATTCTTCAACGTCGGTGTCACCCCCGGCGACAGCAAATCCCTCACCCACTCCCTGTCGACCATCCTTATCGGCAAAGACGGAAAGATCATCGCATGGTATCCAACCAACGACTGGGATCCCAAAGAGGTTCTCACCGCCATTCGCAAAGCCGCCATCGCCTGAGCCGTAGCAGCTGAAAAGAAGGGCTCTGCAGCTATCAGAAAAAACGCTGCTTAGACCGACTGCAACCTCAGACAACAAGAAATCAAATTCGATCATCTGACTTATCCGTGTGCGATTGTTTGTTTGGCTGATTCTTTCAGCTTTTTGTGAACCACGCATGGAGGAAATTGACAATGATGCGGAATCAACTCGCAATAGCAGCACTTGCTCTTGCTCTATCAACGTCCGGCTTCGCCACGGCCCAACCGTTTGCCGCGGCAGATCCGGCACTGCAGTACCAGGATCACGATCATGACCGTGACTGGAACCAGCCACCTCAGGAATTTCGCGAGATCCAACAGAAGGGATATCACGACGGCATCGAGGGCGCCCGCAAAGACTACGACAACCATCGCCGTCCCGACGTCAACAATCGGGATGAGTATCGCCATCCGCATGTTCCCGAGAGCGCCCGGTCAGACTACCGCGAAGGCTTCCGTCGCGGCTATGACACAGCCTGGGACCACCTGATGAACGGCGGGCGGAGATAGCCAACCTTTCTCGCTGAAAAATGCCCGGTCCGCGTGGCCGGGTATTTTTCTGTCCGCAACTCCCAACCCTCATCCAGCCGCTACACTGCATGCGCAAATCCGTTATCCTGACAGTGATCCATCGAGGAGTCCCTGACATCATGGCAAAGCTCACCATCGGCTTCGGCGTTCTGCTCATCCTGCTTGGCATCTTCGGCTTCGTCGCTACCGGCAGCGCTCATCCGACGGCTCTGATTCCCGCAGGCATTGGCCTCCTCTTCGTCATCTTCGGCGTCATGGCCAACACGGAGAACTCGAAGAAACGCATGCTCTGGATGCACATCTCTGTCACCGTGGCCCTCTTGACCTTTCTCGGCATGGTTCCTGCCGCCATCGACACGATCCGCCTCTCCCGAGGCGTCGCGTTCCCACACCCCGCCGCCGTCGTCGAGAAGGGAGCCCTCGCGCTCTTCAGCCTCATCTACGTTCTCTTCTGTGTCCGCTCCTTCATCAACGCCCGCCGCAGCCGCCTCGCTTAAGCCATTCAGGCCGCCCGCGAAACTGCATCGCCATCCGTCGCAGCGTCATCAAAATAGCTGTGTTTCGCGGCGAAAATCGCATCTCCTCGCGATGAGCTTCCGTCAGGCGTAAGGAATTGCTCGCCCTTCGGCGTAAAATTGGTATTGACAATGTCCTCATCCTTTGGCCCATCCAAATTCGGCGGCGGCATGAAAGCGGCAGACCGCCCCTCGCGCAGCGTCGGCAAGGCCACAGCGGCCGACCTCACCGCGGAGCGCCCCAAGCCAAAGCTGAAGAAGGTCCTGCCCGAGGTGTGGAAGCTCGTTAAGCCGCGGCGCTGGCTCCTCCTCGGCAGTTTTCTCCTGATCATCCTTAATCGCCTCTGCAGCTTCGCCCTGCCGGTCTCCTCGCGCTACCTCATCAACAACGTGATGAACCGGCATCAGTTCAATCTTCTGCCCTACATCATCGGAGCCGTTGCCGCCGCGACCTTTATTCAAGGCGTTACCTCCTACACCCTCACCCAGCTCCTCTCCACCGCCGGCCAGCGCCTCATCTCGGAGCTCCGCACCCAGGTCCAACGCCACATCGGCCGCCTGCCCGTCGCCTTCTACGACGAAAACCGCACCGGCACCCTCGTCGCGCGCATCATGACCGACGTTGAAGGCGTTCGCAATCTCGTCGGCACCGGCCTGCTCGAATTCGTCGGCGGTGTCCTCACCGCCATCATCGCCTTCTCCATCCTCATCCGCATCAGCGGCCGCATGACGCTGCTCACCTTCTGCATCCTCCTCGTCTTCGGCCTCATTCTGCAGAAGGCCTTCAAGACCATACGGCCCATCTTCCGCGAGCGCGCCAAAATCAACGCCGAGGTCACCGGCCGCCTCACCGAATCGCTCGGCGGCGTCCGCGTCGTCAAGGGCTACCACGCCGAAGACAGCGAAGCTCACGTCTTTGCCGCCGGCGTCAAGCGCCTCCTCGACAACGTCATCAGCTCCATCACGGCACAGTCGCTCATGACCCTCTCCTCCACCATGGTCCTCGGAGTCGTCGGCGCCCTCATCATGTACCTCGGCGCCAAGGAAGTCGCAGCCCATCGCCTCGATGTCGGCGGATACGTCGAATACACCATGCTCCTCGCTTTCATGATCGCGCCCATCGTCCAACTCGTCTCCATCGGCACTCAGCTCACCGAGGCACTCGCCGGCCTGGATCGCACCACGGAGATCATGAGTGAGCACGAAGAGGACAGCGAGCCGAGCCGCACCGTCATCCTGCCCGCCATCCATGGCGATGTAGCCTTCAACGACGTCACCTTCAGCTATGAACCCGGCAAACCCGTCCTCCACGGCATCAGCTTCGAGTCCAAACCCGGCACCGTCACAGCCCTCGTCGGCTCCTCCGGTTCCGGCAAATCCACCATCATCTCGCTCATCTGCGCCTTCCACACAGCCACCGGCGGCCAGGTCCTGATCGACGGCGTCGACCTCGCCACCATCCGCCTCAGCAGCTATCGCAAGCAACTAGGCGTCGTCCTCCAGGAGACCTTTCTCTTCGACGGCACCATTCGCGAGAACATCTTCTTCAGCCGCCCCGATGCCACCGAGGAGCAACTGATGGAAGCCTGCCGCATCGCCCGCGTAGACGAATTCGCCGAGCGATTCCCCGAGCAGTACGACACCATCGTCGGCGAGCGCGGCGTCAAGCTCTCCGGCGGCCAGCGCCAGCGCATCTCTATCGCCCGTGCCATCCTCGCCGACCCCCGCATCCTCATCCTCGACGAGGCCACCAGTTCCCTCGACTCCGAGTCCGAGGCCATGATCCAGAACGGCCTCAGCTACCTCATGCAGGGCCGGACGACGTTCGTGATTGCGCATCGCCTCTCCACCATCCGCCGCGCCGACCAGATCCTCGTCGTCGAGCAGGGCAACATCGTCGAACGTGGCACCCACGAGTCCCTCTACCAGCTAGGCGGCCGCTACTACGACCTCTACACCCGCCAGCACGGCCTCGAAACCAACCTCTTCCTCGCCCCCGGCGAAGGCGACAAGATCGAGGAAGACCTCGCCACCAAAGGTTAGCCCGCAAACCTTAACAAAATTTTGGATTTCTACCGCGGTGTGACTTCCACCGTAGTAGTGGTGGAGCTAGAGCCTGGTGTCACGGCCGCCCGTCTCTTCATCATGACTACACCGGTGATCGTGAGCATTAGGAGAATTCCGGCAAGAGGAAAGAAAACATAGCGAGATCTCGGCCACACTGCGGCTGGTAATTTGTTCGCAAATCGGTCGGTCATCGTTTCCATGGACCGTTCCGGAAACTCCTGATCACCAGAGGCAGCTGACTGAGCCATCCAGCGGCGGGACATAACGGTCGCCCGGACATTTGCGAAGAGAAGCATCAGGATGACAAGCGGGACAAGAGGATTTCCAACAGAACCGATGACAATGCCTCCCACCCAATTGATCAGGTAAAGAGTAAAAACCATGGCTGCAGCTGCCAGGCTTCGCTGGCGAACTCCACATCCGCCTAGAAAGAAAACAAGCGCTGTAAAAACCCCTGTAACAGGCGTGCCAAGCACGAGCATGACGATCAGTGACAGTACAGCAACGATCGTGCAGACCCAGAAACCCTGTTGTCCGAGAAGGTCAACGTCGTACTGGCTTTCAATTGCTGGCCAGAAGAGGCGTTTGAATAGGTTGTCAGTCGGTTGCGGTTTAGACGAGAGTCCAAGTGTCTGCATTTCGATGATTCAAATAGATTACCGTCTCTTTGTCCATCAAAATTATGGGCTAGCCCTCCACCCCCAACTCCCTCAACAAAAACGCATAATCAAACGCAATCTCCTTCAGATAGTCATACCGCCCACTCGCCCCGCCATGCCCAGCATCCATGTTGATGTGCAGCAGGAGCGGCGTGTCATTCTTCTTCAGCGTCCTTAGCTTGGCCACATACTTCGCCGGCTCCCAGTACATCACCTGCGAATCATTCAAACTCGTCTTCACCAGCATCGCCGGATAGTCACCCGGTTTCAGATTGTCGTAAGGCGAATACGACCGCATATACTCAAACGCCTCCGCTTCATTTGGATTTCCCCACTCCTCATACTCCGCCACCGTCAAGGGCAGGGAAGCGTCCAGCATCGTATTCATCACATCCACGAACGGCACATGCGACAGCACCACGCGAAACAGATCCGGCCGCTGATTCACCACCGCCCCCATCAGCAATCCGCCCGCACTTCCACCTTCGATCGCCACTCTGTCTTTCGCTCCATACCCCTGCGCGACCAACTGCTCCGTCACCGCGATGAAATCCGAAAACGTGTTCCATTTCACCATCATCTTTCCAGCGTCGTGCCACGAATCGCCCATCTCGCCACCACCCCGAATGTGCGCATACGCGATCACTACACCCCAGTCCAGCAGCGACAATCGCGACGCACTAAATCCGATCGGCAGCGGGTACCCATACGATCCATATCCATAGATGTACAGCGGATTCTTCGAGTCACGCTTGAAAGAATCGCGGCGGTAAACCACCGACACCGGAACCCGCACTCCATCCGCAGTTACCGCCCACACCCGCTCCGACCCATACAGCGCCGGATCAAACCCACCAGGAACCTCCTGCTGTTTCAAAAGCGTCGAATCCCCGGTCCTGACGTCGACCTCATACACCGAAGCCGGCGACACCAGCGACTGATAGCTATACCGAAACCTCTCCATCTCGAACTCAGGATTGATATGTGTGCCCGCCGAATAAACCGGCTCCGGAAATCGAATCTCCTTCGACTGCCCAAGCGCGTCGCCGGCAAATTCCGTCAACGTCAAGGTCGGAAGTCCCATCCGCCGTCGCGAGCTGACACAGAACGACGCGAATAGGTCGAAGCCCTCAAGCGGAGCCTCAGGATCCAGCGCAATCAGTTCCTTCCAAGACTCGCGCCCCGGCCTCTCCACCGGCGCCGTCACCACGCGAAAGTTCTTCCCCACATCGTTCGTCCGGATGTAGAAAAACCCGTGCCGATGGTCGACGACATACTCCTGCTCCTCCACGCGCGGCGCAATGACGCGAAACTCCCCTTCAGGCGTGTACGCAGAGAGAAACCGCCATTCACTCGTCGTGTGGCTACCGCACTCCATCAGGAGATACTTGCAGTCCCTCGTCTTGTCCACCCCAACGTTGAAGCGTTCATCCTTCTCCTGGTACACGACCACGTCCTGCGCCGCACTATCGCCCAGCCGATGCCGAAACACATGATCGTGCCGCTTCGTTACCTCGTCCTCGGTGGTATAGAACAGCGTTGTCGAATCGGCAGCCCACGCAATCGATCCGACCCTCTCCGCCGTATCGGTCAGGTCTTTTCCTGTCCTCAAATCGCGAACATGCAGCGTGTACTGCCGAAAACCGGTGTTATCGGTTGAGTAAGCCAACATGAACCCATCCGGGCTCACCGTCATCGCACCCACAGCCATAAACGGCTGCCCCTCTGCCAGCTGATTGACGTCCAGCACAATCTCTTCCGGCTGCGACTCGTCAAACTTCGCGCCCGTAGCCAGTCTCCTGCAATGAATCGGATACTGGCTTCCTTCCACCGTCCGCACGTAGTAAAACCATCCGCGGTTGCGGAAGGGAACCGACACATCGGTCTCCTTGATATGCGACAGCATCTCCGCATACAGCTTCGCCTGCAGCGCCTCCGTCGGAGCCATCACCGAATTCGTGTAAGCGTTCTCCGCCTCAAGATAAGCAACCAACTCCGGCGAGGATTTATCCCTCATCCAGCGATAGGAATCCTCGAGTGTCTGTCCGTGCAATGTGGTTGGTGTCGGTTCCTGGCGTGCGTGCGGCGGGCTGATGGTACTTTGCGTCATGAATCGGAGCTCCAGCTATCAGAATACAGTGTCAGACTGTAGTCGAGAGGCAACCATACAGTATCCCTGCACACCAAATCGGAGTATGACCAAAGGCAAGCGTGAGTTGTATACTTGCCCGCTACAGAGGCGACCTAATGAAGTTCAATCACGTACGTTTGATTCTTCTTGGCACAACGATCCTGTCGCCTGGTCTGCTCTTCGCCCAATTCGACCCGACAGCGACCCCTGCGTCCCCTACCCAGCCCGGCCGGCCTCAACCGCCGTCTTCCCCCGCGCAGCAGGACTCAGGTCCCAAC
>DATMPD010000032.1:0-4927 GCA_035567955.1 Edaphobacter sp. | reverse complement strand
AGTGAACCGGTCGTTCTATGACCGCATGAGCCAAGCACTCGATCCACCAACCAAAGCGCGCATCGATTCTCTTTTTGACAAGGAAGAGGATGCTCGCCAGACACCGTGGGATACGGTGAAGATAGAGCCTGGCCAGCCGACAGTCGAACGAGTCAAGCGTTTTCTGGAAAACGCTGCATGGCTGAAAGAACAGACGGTCGATGCCAAAGCACTCGCCGGGATTCCCGGAGTGAAGCTGCAACGATTCGCTTTTGAGGGTCGGGTCCTCAATGCCTCACGCATGAAAGAGGCGAGACCCGATAAGCTACAAATCTTTCAACATCATGCAGAGTCCTGGCAAGCGGCGAGGCGGTGCCGGAGGAACTGGCGTTCCGCGGAGTTGCGGGCGAGGTTGAGCGCTGCGTGCAGGTGCGGGCGGGCCGCTTCGGGGTGTCCGTCACTGAGTTCAAGTTCGCCGAGCGCGGCAAAGTAGAAGGGATAGCCTGCCAGGCGGGCGGGGTCGGGGATGGCAGCGATCGCTTCGAGGCCGCGCTTGGGCCCATGCAGCTGAGCAACCGCGATGGCGCGGTTGAGGGCGACGATCGGGGACGGGCGAATCGTGAGCAGTGTGCTGTAGAGGGTGATGATGGCGGCCCAGTCGGTCGCTTCGTTGCTGGGCGCGGAGGCGTGGAGGAAGGCGATGGCCGCCTCGACGTGGTACTCGCTGATTTGGTCACCAGTGGCGGAGGACTCGAGCAGGCGCTGGCCTTCGTGGAGAAGCGCTACGTCCCAGCGCGTACGGTCCTGTTCGGCGAGGGGCTTAAGGTTGCCGGCGGCGTCTACGCGCTCCGGCAGCCGGACGGCGTTGAAGCACATGAGAGCGCCGAGCGCGTGGGTCGCAGGAGTAGACGCAAGCGGATGGGCGAGCAGCAGCGCCGTCAGCCGCATTGCCTCGCGGCAGAGTTCGGTGCGGACGGCTGATTCTTCGCAAGCGCCGTGGTAGCCCTCGTTGAAGAGGAGATACAGCGCGCGCTGGACAGCAGAGAGGCGCTTGGAGAGGTCGGAGCTGGTGAATTCGAAGAGGCGCTTGGAGGCGGCGAGGACTTTTTTGCCGCGCACGATGCGCTTTTCAGTGGCGGCATGTGAACTGAGGAATGCGGCGGCAACCTCGTTGACGCTGAAGCCGCAGAGGATGTTGAGGATGAGGGCGACCTGGGCGGGCTCGTTCAGGCGGGGATGGCAGCAGGAGAACATCATGCGGAGTTCGTCGTCCTGAATGGCATGAGCGGCGAAGACTTCGTGGATCGTGGGGACGAGCGTCCACTCGCTCTCGATCATGCGCGTGAGTTCAGGAGCATAGGTACGGGCGGTGCGCTCGCGGCGAAGGATGTCGACGGCGCGGTGCTTGGCGGTCGCCATAAGCCACGCGGAAGGATTTGCGGGGACGCCATGGAACTTCCATACTTCAATCGCGCGGCAGAAGGCGTCCTGGACGACGTCTTCTGCCAGCGCAAGGTTGTGGACGCCGAAGAGCCGCGTGAGCGCGACCACCATGCGTCCGGCTTCGTGCCGGAAGAGCGCGGGGTCGAGCTCGGCGGATTGTCGATCCTCTTCGGGTGGCCGGAGCGAGTTCATTACATGTTCATCTGCAGAATCGGACGGACTTCCACGGCGCCGTTGGAGAGGAAGATGGGGCAGCCCTTGGAGAGGTCGACCGCCTCGTTGATATCCTTGGCCTGGACTACGGTGTAGCCGCCAATCAGGTCCTTTGCTTCGGCGAAGGGACCGTCGCTAACAACCTTCTGTTTGCCGCTCACGAGCTTGCCGGTCTTCTCGAGCGGCGAGCCTATGGCTTTCAGGTGGCCCTTTTCGCCCAGTTCTTTCATCCAGGCCATCCACAGCTGCATCTGCTTCTGGCCTTCGGCTGGGGATTCGGCGCGCTCTCCACCGCGGTAGAGATAGATGAATTCAGTCATGATGATTCTCCTTTTGGTCGAGCAAGTTGGTGTTACGAATGTTAAACGCCCGAGCCGTGTATGGCCGGACAATTATTTTTCAAAGAAAGCGGAAAACTCCGGGGTATTTGCTGCTCGGATGGGATGAGCCTGGAAGAGGTCTTGGAACTGGGGTGAGTAGAAGCCATTTCCTGACTAGTGCGCGCGCGATACCCACGGAGCGCACCGCACCCGCTCGACATGGGGCGGAAACTGGAAGACCGTTTTTGTCTATCTCACCGACGCCAAGCGCATCGACCCACCCACGAAACAAGGTCCGTTGACCCCAGCGGAGCCCACCGCCGCCGAGACGCTTGCAACGATGGCGCAAGACCTGTCGCTTTCAGAATTATTTGTTCTCAGCGTAAATGACCTTCATGTCGTCTCCACTGCAGTCGTCGAAGCCGCCCGCGACAGCCTCGTCATCGGTCCTGGCTAACGCCGGATACGACAAATAATTCTGAAACACTACGACAAATAATAATTCTCGAAGCTACACCCGATGGCGTTTCCGATCTGGCCGCGGCCGACATCTAATATCACTTGCCAGCGTGCTGATCGACGGACTGTCAGCCCGATTATCCTTGCTCCTCCTTTCTTCTTCTATGAGAAGTTCTTCGAGAAAAGCGTAATGGATGTGAAGAAGGACGGCACAGGGAGTGGGGCAACACCCGACGCTAAGTAACGAGTGATGTCGCAAACGGAACAGCTACGGAAGAACCTCACTCAGCCCGGCATCGTCGCGGCTTTAGGCGCCGCGTTGCTGTTCGGCAGCAGCACGCCTCTCGCTAAGCTGCTGCTCGCGGACGTGAGTCCTTGGCTCTTGGCGGCGCTCCTCTACCTTGGTTCGGGAATCGGGCTCACGCTGTACAGCCTGCCAGGCAAGGTTCCCGCAGGTCATCTCCCACGCGCGGAGTGGCCGTGGCTTGCCGGAGCCATCTTCACCGGCGGGGTCCTCGGTCCTGGCTTGCAGATGCTTGGATTGACGCGTATGCCGGCCTCGGGAGCCTCCCTGCTTCTCAACGCCGAGAGCGTCTTCACTGCGCTCCTGGCATGGTTCGTCTTCAGAGAAAACTTCGATAGGCGGATTGCCCTCGGCATGGGAGCGATCCTCGCTGGGCTGCTCATCCTGAGTTGGCCGGGCGAGGCGAAGTTCTCGGGAGTTGTCCCGGAATTGTGCGTGCTGGGGGCTTGTCTCTGCTGGGCGATCGATAATAACCTCACCCGTAAGGTCTCGCTCAGTGACGCCACCTGGATCGCCTCTTGGAAGGGTCTGGTAGCCGGTGGTGTCAACCTCGCGCTGGTGTTGGCTCTTGGAGCAAAGTGGCCGAGCCTCCCTCACATCGCGGGAGCGTTGGTCGTCGGCTTCTTTGCTTACGGGGCCAGCCTGGCTCTCTTTGTTACCGGATTACGGCATCTCGGCACGGCCCGCACCGGAGCGTATTTCTCCGTGGCTCCGTTCTTTGGCACTGTTCTTTCGATTGCGTTCCTGCATGAACCCATCACTTTGAAACTTCTAGCCGCGGGTGCTCTGATGGCGGTCGGGCTGTGGCTTCATCTCACGGAAAAGCACAGCCACACGCATGTCCATGAGGCGATGGACCACGAGCACGAACATATCCACGATGAGCATCACCAGCACGCGCATCCGTATCCGGTCGCACCCAGTACGGTTCACACCCACATGCACCATCATGAGCCGATGACCCACACCCATGAGCATTATCCCGATGCCCATCATCGGCACCCCCACGAATGATCATCCTGGGAACACCGAGCTGCAGGCGGGCTTTACATCTTCATGCCGGGCATAGAGTCATGGGCCATTCCGTGATCGTCGTCCATGCCCGCGCTCCAAACCTTCGTCGAATCGGTTTCAAACGGGTAGACGTGTGTCATCCACCCTGAAAGATGTGGCCTGAAATGCCCACCCGCCGCTCTGCAAGTCTCTGCCGTGGTGATAGAGCCGCTAAGCCCGAATTGTCGGTCTCCCACGAGCCAATTGCGCTGCTCCGACTGCGGTGGAACACACATATTGATGTGCTCATGCCATTGGGCAATCGAGAGTGGAATCCGCGCATTCAGTTCCTCCTCCGTCGCCCCATAAGGTGCCGTGTACATTACACCGACCAGCTTGTAGTCGGGATTCAGACCATCTGTTTTCGTGTACAAAAGTGCGGGAGGCCTGTTGGGATCGAAGTTGGCCTTTGTCTCTGGATCTGCGGACTCACGGACGAAATGGTAGACATTCTGATGCTGGTCCGGCATAAAGATTGTGTAGCCGTCGGCCTCCGCTACGCGATAGTCGCGGTAGTGCTCCGCAGCCTTCTTCGCGGCGGCAACCACGGCGTCCGCGCGAGCTTTGTCACCGGGCTGTAGAGGACGCAGTTTGGTCATGGGCATGTGGGGATCCATGTCAGCCGCGGGTGCTGCCATGGCGTCAACCATAGGCATGTAACGATGCGAGATGGCACCGCATGGGAAAGTTAGAAGGGTCGAAAACACCGCCGACCGGAGTAGGAGCTTCTTCATGACGCTATCCTCTTTCAACTGCCATGTCCGCGATAGAAGACTGTGCCGGCTGCTACCCGAGAGTTCTATCGCGTAATTCACTCTATTAGACGGAGAAGCGCAGGAGCGTTAGGAATAGTCTGCTTTCGGTAAAGAATTGTAGTCAAAATTGTGTGCTGTTCGCTCACTCCTGCGCCATTGATCTGCAATTTCTAATTTTTCAACATGCCGCTCGCCTGTGTCAGCTTTGCGTTCTCGTTCAATGTGCGCTGGCCGATAACGCAGCTTATGTATAGTGATTTTATTAGCGCCGGATAGAAATGTCCTACTCTCGCCCGATAGAAATGTCCCGAGTAACCTCCTAGGTCTGTGGCCTGGGAGACGGACGACTATGGGTTGGGGTGCTGATGAGCGAACGCGACGTACGGCGTATCGAGGTTTTG
>DATMPD010000031.1:0-3124 GCA_035567955.1 Edaphobacter sp. | reverse complement strand
CTTAAGACTATGAAGTTTGGCGTTCTGGTCTTTCCGGGTTCCAATTGCGACCACGATACCCACCATGTGGTGGACGCGATTGCGCAGCAGCCTGCGACGTACCTCTGGCATGCGTCAGAGGACCTTCAAGGATGCGATGCGATTCTCGTGCCGGGCGGATTTGCCTACGGAGACTACCTGCGTACAGGGGCAATCGCGAAGTTTACTCCGGTGATGCAGTCGGTCGCGAAGTTTGCCAAGGGCGGAGGGTTGGTGCTTGGGATCTGCAACGGCTTCCAGATTCTTTGCGAGGCGGGTCTGTTGCCCGGTGCGCTCATGCGGAATGCCAGCCAGAACTACATCTGCAAGCAGATTTTTTTGCGGACGGAGACGACCGACTCTCCCTTTACGCGTGGACTGACACGTGGGCGGGTGTTGCAGATGCCGATCGGACACATGGAGGGCAATTACTTCTGCGATTCCGAGACGCTAACTGCGCTGAAGGCTGAGGACCGCATCGCGTTTCGCTACGCTACGCGCGAGGGTGAGGTCACGGCGAAGGCAAATCCGAATGGATCGCTGGAAAATATTGCGGGCGTGCTGAATGAGGGGCGCAATGTCCTGGGAATGATGCCGCATCCCGATCGATCCAGCGAGGCGCTGCTGGGGTCAGCAGATGGTCTGCTGCTGTTCCAGGCGATGGCGGAATCGTTGGCGGCAGCTCAGTAGAAGCGTCAGCCGACGCAGGCTCGGTGGTACCCTGACTACGCAATGATTGATATTCACCATCACCTTCTGTGGGGCACGGACGATGGTGCTTCGAACCTGGAGACCTCGGTCGCCATGGCCAGGGCTGCTGCCTCCGATGGCATCTCGCATATTGTCTGTTCGCCGCATGCCAACAGCACGTACGCCTATGAACCCCGGGTGATCGCCGAAAAGATTGCCGAGTTGCAGCGGTTGCTGGATCGTGAGGCAGTCGCCGTCAAGCTGGGTCGAGGATGCGACTTCCATATGTCGTACGACAATGTTCAGGAGGCGAAGCTCGATCCGGCGAAGTTCAGCATCAACGGGTCGGGCTATCTCCTGGTAGAGATTCCGGACTATGGAATTTCGCCCGGCCTGACGGAGATCTTTTATCAGTTGCAGATTGCTGGGCTCATACCGATTCTGACGCACCCGGAACGCAACCCGACCCTGCAGGCCGACCGGCAGCGGATGATGGATTGGCTGCGCGGCGGAGTGCTGGTCCAGGTGACGGCCGGTTCTGTCGTGGGGCGCATGGGGAGACATGCGGAGCGCATGGCGCATGATCTGCTGGCGAATCGCTGGGTCCATTTTCTCGCGACCGATGCCCATAATACGACTTCGCGGCCGCCAAAGATGCGTGAGGCGTTTGATGTAGTGGCAAAAAAGTATGGGCCCGATTACGCGCATCTTCTCTGCGTCTCAAACCCCTTAGCCGCTTTCACGGGAAAGCCTCTGCAGCCGCAGCCTGAAGCGCTCAATCTCTATGAAGAGTTCAAGGAGAAGAGCTGGTGGCAGAGGGTGATGGGGCAGTAGTTCCTATAAGCACTAGAGGCCGAGGCCGCCGTCTACAGCGAGGAGCTGGCCGGTGATGAAGTGGGGAGCTGTAGCGAAGAAGATGGCAGCTGCGGCTACGTCGTGGGCTGTGCCGTTGCGCTGCATGGGGGTCTTGCGCGCGAAGTCCTCGTAGGCTTCCTCTACCTCTCCCTGGACGATCATGCCGGGAGCGATGCAGTTGACGCTGATCTCCGGTGCCCAGGCCTTGGCCATGGTCTTCGATAGCATGTGCAGGGCCGCCTTGGAGGTGCAATAGTGGGCATGGGTGGCCCAGGGGTGCAGCCCGCCGAGAGAGCCGATGTTGAGGATGCGTCCCTTCGCGGCACGGAGGTGTGGGTGCGCGGCTTTGGCCATGAGGAAGGGGGCGCGTGTGTTGGTGGCAAACATCCCGTCCCATTGCTCGACGGAAATGTTCTCGAGGGCTTCGGATTCGAAGACGCCGGCGTTGTTTACGAGGAGGTCGAGCTGACCGAACTCTTCGATGACCGATGCCATCGTCTGCTGGATGTCTTCGGGGTCGCGCAGGTCACAGCGGACGGCCAGGGCGTCGACATCATGGCCGGCGAGCGCGCGAACTGTCTGTTCTGCTTCGACCTGTGAAGCGAGGTAGGTGATGGCTGTGTTCGCTCCGCGTTCCGCCAGCGCGAGGGCTATGGCCCGGCCGATACGTTTGGCCGCTCCAGTGACGAGCACGGTCTTTCCCTTAAGCAGCTTGTCCATAGTGTGAATCGCTGGCAGTTACTGCTTTGGTGTGGTGTCTGAGTTTGGAGGCGGAGGTTGAGTTGTCTGTGGGGCGGGAGCGGGTGGTGCCGGTTTATTTGCCGGTGTCGTTGGTCGGACGGGCTCCTGCACACCCGGCTTTCTTGTGGCAGCCTTGCCCTGGTTGTCCTGATAGGACGAGAGTTGCTCCTGGGGGTGAATCATGGAGACAGTGATCTCCCGGGTTGGTTCGGTCACCAGATATTCTTCTGCGTAAGTGGCGAAGCCGGTGGCGATCACCTGCACGCGAACGTTGCTTCCGGTCGGGATAATATCGATGGTCGCCTTACCGTCAGGATCGGTCTTGACTTCGAGGTTGCCCTGGTCCTTGCCGTCTAACGTCGCATCGAAGATGACGGCGGCATTACTGATGGGCTTGCCGTTGAACTTCTTCAGCACGGTGACCTCGATGTGAGAGGTGGCCGGAGGGGCCTTGTATTTACGGCCGTGTTTCGGTGGGGCATCCTGTGCCGTGGCGTACAAGCTGCAGATCAGGATGACGCCGAAGAGAGCGGCGAGTTGAGAGTAGAGGGTGCGGCGTAGCGGCATGGCATCATTCTACGACTTTTTCGCGTGGCGCTTGCGGTATCGGTGCAGGCACATTGAGGCCGGCCAGGCCTGCGTGAGTTTCACTCAGATTTCACACTGGGGATTTGACATACGGGTTCGAGCTGACTATCGTTAGCAATCGGGAGGCTTGAGTGCTAATCAACTGCGGGCGGTGAGCTTTGGGCAATGAGGCTCCCGGAATCGCGGCGGTTGGCCGGTTTCCCCCAAACTTCTTTGTGGCAGGTTCAGGTGA
>DATMPD010000030.1:0-4068 GCA_035567955.1 Edaphobacter sp. | reverse complement strand
GACCAGTATTCCCCCACCACAAATGGCGTGAACTCTTTGCCGTCCCGCTCATAGCGATACTTGGCCAGCAGTCCGATCATCCACGCGCCGAAACCCTTCGCAAAGTCGAAACGAAAGCCATCGAACCGCAGCTCTTCAATCACCATGCGCGCATACTCAAACATCGCCTCATACACTCGCGGATTGCGATGACACAGATGAGGGAAGCCGGCAAAATTCTCGCCCTCGATCATCACGCGTTCATAACGCGACGGATGAAAGCAGTTCCAATCTCTCGGAAATTTACCTGATTTCGGATTGAACTTCGTCCAGCGCTTCTGTCCATCGATCGGGTTCACTTCCTCTTCATCCGCGCCGGAGTTGTGATTGATCACCATGTCTGCATACGCACCGATCTTATGTTCGCGCAGCTTTGCGATCAGGCTCTCCAACTCCTTGCGATTGCCATACAAGGTCTTCGTCGCGCCCTTCTGGTCAAAATCGCCCAGGTCGAAGTAGTCGTAAGGGTCATAGCCCGGCGACCGTGCCTCAGCGCCTTTGCAGATCGGCGGCAGCCACACAGCGTTGATGCCCGCCGCAGCCAGTTCCGGCGCCTTCTCCGAAAGATAATTCCACCACTCGCCCTCTTTCTGTTCCTTGATCGGCGCATCCCAATAAAATGCCTGCATCATTACTGCCATCTTGATCGTTCTCCGTTCACATCAGATCGCGCGTCGCACTACGCGAAACGCGTCTCCGTCTCGAAACCGGCTGCTTTTCGTTCTGATTTTTGTTCTTTGCGTTATAGTTCTGTCCCAGCAGGTCTGATGCGGCACAACACAGTCAGGTTGGTATGGACCTTAGAAACAGCAATGCAGGAACCCATCTGAAAACCGCGGGCGGCGCTCTGCTCAACTGGTGGCGCGCCGCCACTCTCGATGCGCTCATCGTCGGCGTTCTCTGGCTTGTAGGCCTCGAACTCATCCGTGTCCCATGGGCGCCCTTCTGGGCGATCCTTGGCGGCATCCTGCAGATCATCCCCACCTTCGGAGGCATGATCGCCCTTATTGGTCCCGTGATTTCTGTAGCCGTTACCGCCAACGACGATGACTGGTGGCGCCTCGGACTTGTCCTCGGCCTCTACGGCCTGATCGTTATCCTCGAAGGCCTCGTTATTGGCCCGTACATCCTGCATCGCACCACGAAGATCCCCTGGTGGGCGGCCTTCTTCGGCCCAATCGTACTCGGCATCATCATTCCATTCTGGGGAGTCTTGCTCGCCCCGCCTCTTCTCGCAGTCATCTTCGCCTTCCGCAAGCCCGCGCTACCCAATCGCCCTTAGCTGCTTACCCCAGCTTGTATCGCGTCTCAGCCATCCGATACAACGGCCGCCACACCAGCCGATTGATCGTAACCACCATGGTCGCCATAACGATAGTCGCCATCAACAAAATCTGAAACTGCCCATTGTCGGTCGCCGCGCTGATTACCGCTCCCAGCCCCGTTGTCTGCAGCGTCTGATTATGCAACCGGAAATACTCGGCGACAATGCTGGCATTCCACGCGCCACCCGACGCTGTCACCATCCCCGTAATCAAAAACGGAAAAATCCCAGGCAGAATCACTGTCTTCCACTTCTGCAGTGTCGTGAAGTGAAAGAGCGTCGCGACCTCCTTCAAATCGGACGGAATCGCCATCGCTCCCGCAATTACGTTGAACAGGATGTACCACTGCGTTCCCAGCAGCATCAGCGCAATCGCGCCTATTCCCATCCCGCCGCCCACCCGTATCAAAGCAAGCAAAATAACGGGGAACAGAGCGGTAGCCGGCACGGACGCCGCAATCTGAGCAAGGGGTTGAGCGATACGCGCCAGACGCGGATGAAACCCGATCGCAACTCCAGCCGGAATCGTCCATGCCGCCGCAAGCACGAGAGCCACGTTCACTCGCAGGAAGGTCGCCAGCGCCCCCTTCATAATCTCAGCAAATTGCGATCCATGCACCTCGCGCAAAAGCATCAACGCCTGCCACGCTGCATAAGTTGCTGCCCCTGCGAGCACCGCCAGAATCGTCCCCCTGAGCCAGGCCGAAGCTCTTCCACGCATCACCGTCACCTTCTTCCCGGCAGCGGAAAGTTGCGGCTCTTCTTTGCGCTCCTTCGCCAACCGCCGGTATAGCCCCTCTCCGAGCGGCTCGACCGTATGCCGACGAAGCGTACGCAGCCCTCGCGATTGCTGTAGCAGATGCAGCAACGGCGAACGCACACGCGACCCGCTCTCCACCTGCTCGAACTTGAACTTATCGCTCCATGCAATCACCGGCCTCCAGATCAGCTGATCGGTCGCTACAATAATTGCAATCATCGTCAACAGGCCCCACGTAATCGCAACATAATTTCCCGTGCCCGCCGCCGTCTGCAGATAAGAACCCAACCCCGGCAGCCGAAAATCTCGCGTCCCCAGGACGAACATCTCGCAGGCCATCAGAAAAAACCAACCCCCCGCAACCGACACCATTGAGTTCCAAATCAGCCCAATCGCCGAATAGGGAAGTTCCAGTTGCACCAGCCGCTGCAGCCGCGAAAATTGGTAGATACTCGCAGCTTCGGAGAGCTCCCGCGGGATGCTCTTGATCGAGGAATAAAAACTGAACGCCATGTTCCAAACCTGGCCCGTGAAGATGAGCACAATCGCACCCATCTCCACCCCAATCTGCCGTGTAGGAAACAGCGCCACCATCGCCAGCATCACCCCAGGCAGAAAACTCAGCACTGGAATCGACTGAAGAATATCGAGGCCAGCAATCATCAACGCCTCGATCCGCTTGTTGTACGCCGCCACATATCCATAGCCGATCGCGAAAATCAGACTCAACAGGTACGCCAGGCCAATCCGGACAACCGAATAAAACGCATACAAAGGAAGAGCCCGCGGACTCTGCGAGATCGTAATCTCCGGTTGTGCTCCCCCAAACCAATACTTCGCGATGTAAACCACGCCGTAAAAGCATGCCAGCCCGATCCCCGCAACGCACATATCCAGCACAAACGGCCAGGTGCGCTGCAAAACCTGCGAGCGCGCCAGCGTCTCCCGCCCGGGGATATTGCTGAAGCTCTCCGGAAACTGCATCATGCGTCGATCTCCGCAGTCGGAGCCGCTTCGCCCTCGTGATGCAGCTTTTCCGACTGAATAAACCGCCGCCGCGACGCATCAAAGTCGAACAACTCCGCATACCGCCCCCAGTTGATCGCCGTCTCCAGCTGTCGCAGCGTTTCTTCCTCGCTGAACTGTTCGTCCAGCACGTCATGAAAGAACTCCTCCGGTACACTCCGGTCGCTCTTAGATTCGATCGCGCGAACGATCTGTCGAAGCAGCAGCACGTTCTCCATCGCCGCGCTCCGAAAAAGCTCCTTCTGTCGCAGAATCTCCGAATTGGCATACTCCGCCCCGGTCGGCGTAATCTCCGCGTCGCCCTCTGTCACCTTCAGAAAGCCCAGCAACTGGGCGGCGTCCACGATCGGCAGCAAATCGTCGATCTCAAAAGCCAGGTCATCCGCCAGCCGGTAAATATCATCCTTGCCATTGTGGTCCAGCACCAGTTCCAGCAGGCCCGCAATGCCGCCCGGCCGCGCGTGGGGCAGCATCTGGTAGTGCATCTCCCGCTGGTCGCGAACCTTTCTCCCGGTTGCCGTCTGCGGCAGTGCCGGCGGTTGGGCATCGGGCTGCGTCAGCACCTTATAGATGTAGTCCACCAGCTGCGTAAACGCCGTCGCCTTCCGGTCCCTCGGATGCTGAATTGCCACCCGAAAGTCGGTCCGCACATGCCCCGGATTGCGGCCCAGCACAATGATGCGATCCGCCAGCAGCACGGCCTCTTCGATGTTGTGCGTAACCAGAAAAATCGCCTGCGTCGGAATCGTCTTGTTCTGCCACAGCTCCAGCAATTCGCTGCGCAGATTCTCCGCCGTCAGGACATCGAGGGCAGAGAACGGCTCATCCATAAACAGCACCTCCGGCTCCACGACCAGCGCCCGGGCGAAACCCACACGCTGCCGCATCCCCCCGGACAACTCCTTCGGGTAAGCCGCCT